>JAXGSX010000317.1:0-3951 GCA_040775225.1 Kiritimatiellia bacterium
CGAGGACTGGTGCTGGACTTGCGCAACAATCCGGGCGGACTGTTGAGTGCCGCGGTGGAAGTCAGCCAGAAATTCCTTGCAAGCGGGGCTAAAATCGTCACCACCCGCGGACGCCACCCCTCAACGTCGCAAACGCAATACGCCGCGCGGGGACGCCATCATTACCTGGATTTTCCCATGGTGATCCTGGTTAACGGCGGCAGCGCCAGCGCTTCCGAAATTGTGGCAGGCGCCCTCCAGGACGCCCGCCGCGCCGTGCTGGTGGGGGAACGCACTTTCGGCAAAGGCTCCGTGCAAAGCGTGCTGCCGATGGCCGACGGCTCAGCCATCCGCTTGACGACGGCCAAGTACTATACGCCCAATGAACGCATGATTCATGAGAAAGGCATTGACCCCGATATTATCGTCCCCATGTCCATCGAAGACTGGTACAAGGTTCTCGCCCAGCGCTCGCGCGAGGAATACGGCGAATCCCAACCGCCGGAAGCCCAGCTTCCCGAAAAGCCGAAAACTGCGCCGGTGACGGATGTGCAACTCGAGCGCGCCGTGGATGTCCTGAAAGGAATCCTGTTGTTCAATTCCTCCGCCAAATAAGCGCTGCCCGCTTTCCGCCATGATGCATAATGTGCTTGGCATTGAAACTTCCTGCGATGAAACCGCCGCCGCCCTGGCGGCCGATGAACGCCTGATCCGCGCCGGGGTGGTAGCCAGCCAGGCGCTTTTACACGCGCCTTACGGCGGGGTTGTCCCGGAGATAGCCGCCCGCCAGCATGTGGAACAACTGCCGGAAGTGATCGCCCGGACCATGGAACAAGCCGGCGCCGGTTGGAATGAATTACAGGCGATCGCCGTCACCTACGGGCCGGGATTGGCCACATCCCTGCTGACGGGCATCGCCGCGGCCAAGGGTCTGGCTTTGCGTTTGCGCCTGCCTTTAATCGGGGTCAACCATCTGGAAGCCCATCTCTATTCCGTCTTCCTGGCGCCGGGCGCGCCGACCTGGTCCGCCGCCCTGCCCATGACGGTTTTGCTGGTTTCGGGCGGCCATACCTGCCTGCTCGGCGTTGCGGCGCCCGGCGATTACCGGCTCATCGGCGCCACCATGGATGATGCCGCCGGCGAAGCTTTTGACAAGGGCGCGCAATTGCTGGGACTGGGATATCCCGGCGGACCGGCCATCGAACGCGCCGCCGCCGGCGGACGGCCGGACGCCATCAAATTCCCGCGCGGCATCGCCCGCCAGAAAAAAAGCCTGAACTTCAGTTTCAGCGGCCTGAAAACCGCCCTGCGGTATTACCTGGAAAAAATTCCCCGCCCGATTCCGCCGCCATTGCTCGCGGATATCGCCGCCAGTTATCAGGAGGCCATCGTGGATGCCCTGTCCGTTCAGGCCTTGCGCGCCGCCGACCGCGGGCAAACCACCACCCTGGCCGCCGCCGGAGGGGTATCGCTCAATGCCCGCCTGCGCGCCCGGCTGCGGGAGGACGCCGCGGTGCACTCCCTGCGGCTGTTGCTGGCCCCGCCTGGTTACTGCGGCGACAATGCCGCCATGGTGGCCGCTCTGGCCGCCGCGGGGCGCGGCCTCGGCAGTCCGGCGCCCTGGGACCTGGACGCCTGCCCCAACTTGCGCATCGGCGTCTAATATTGCCGCTGGTATTCCCCGCGTCCCAGTTTTTTCAGCTTGTGAAATCCCGCATGCCGGGCGCGGTCATCCAAGCCGCTGTGGGAACCGCCGACATTCGGCGCGGATATCTGCCGCGTAACCGCCGCGCCGCAGCGCGGGCATTTTTGCAGCGCCGGAGCATTCAGCGCTTCCAGCATTTCGAATCCGTGGCGGCAATATGCGCAAGCCGCCGCCGCGTCATTCGCCATATATTCGCGAATTGGCATAGCACTCAAACGTATTCAAGTTCAATACGCCCGCGCAAACACCACCCGGCGCGGGCTGGCCGCGCCGGTGAACGGGCAGGCCCCCGGCTCTTCCGGGCCAGCCAGCGGGATGCAGCGCACCGTCACGGCCAGTTCCTCGCGCAATTTCTGTTCTACGGCCGGATCGCCGGCCCAATGCGCCATGACGAACCCCGCCAGCTTGTCCTGGCTGCCCTTGAAAAAGTCGTAAAATTCATCCCGCGTATTGATTTCCCGGGTATGCGCGGCGCGGAAGTCCCGCGCGCGCTGCAACAGGTTGGCCTGGATTTCATCCAGGATGCCGGCAATGCCGCCGGCGATTTCCGCGCGCGGCACGGCGCGGCGCTCCCGGGCGTCCAAATCGCGGCGCGTCATGGAAACCACGCCGGCGGCAATGTCGCGCGGACCGATTTCCAGCCGTACCGGCACGCCTTTCTTGATCCAACTCCAGGTTTTCTCGCCGCCGCGCAAATCGCGGTCATCAATCTCCACCGAAAGCGGACGGCCGTCATAAGGCGTCCGGCGCAATTCCGCGGCCAACGCGCCGCAATACTCCAAAACCCGGGCCCGGGTGTCGTCCTTGTGAATGACCGGCAGGATCACGACATGCGTGGGGGCCAGGCGCGGCGGAAGCATCAGCCCGTTGTCATCGCCATGGGTCATGATCAACCCGCCGATCAGCCGGGTGGACACGCCCCAGGAAGTCGTCCAGGCGTATTTTTCCGCGCCATCCTGGTCCAGGAACTTGATGCCGGAGGCCCGCGCGAAATTCTGCCCGAGGAAATGCGAGGTGCCGGCCTGCAGGGCCTTGCCATCCTGCATCATGGCTTCAATCGAATAGGTTTCAACGGCGCCGGGGAACCGCTCGGCATCCGTCTTGCGGCCGGGGATCACCGGCATGGCCATGTACTGCTCGGCGAAGTCGGCATAAACCCGCAGCATCCGGGCGGTTTCCTCCCGGGCTTCCGCCTCGCCGGCATGGGCGGTATGGCCTTCCTGCCACAGGAATTCCGTAGTGCGCAGAAAAATCCGCGTGCGCATTTCCCAGCGCACGATGTTGGCCCACTGGTTCAACAGCAGCGGCAAGTCGCGGTAGGATTGCACCCACTTGGCGTACATCGCGCCGATGATCGTTTCGGAGGTCGGCCGCACCACCAGCGGCTCTTCCAACTCGCCCGCCGGAACCAGCCTGCCGTCCGCCGCCGCCTGCAGGCGGTGGTGGGTGACAACGGCGCATTCCTTGGCGAATCCTTCCACATGTTCGGCTTCTTTCTGGATGAAACTCAGCGGAATAAACAAAGGAAAATAAGCGTTGCGGTGGCCCGTGGCCTTGAACATCTCATCCAGGTTGCGCTGCATGTTTTCCCAGATGCCGTATCCCCACGGTTTGATGACCATGCACCCGCGCACCGGGGACAATTCCGCCAGGTCGGCGGACCGGATCACCTGCTGGTACCATTCCGGATAGTTCTGCGCGCGCGTCGGTTCAATTGCATTGCGTTCAGCCATGATATATTCCCTTATTTTAGCTGCAAATCCTTCAAGCGCGGCGCATGCCGGTGAAATTCCTGCAAACTGCACACCGCCATGTGTCCGCCGGTGGCGCGCAAGGCCTCCAGCCCATCCACCGCAAAGGCCAGCCCGCGCGCGGTGGTGGTTACCGGGATGCCGCGGGTCACCGCCTCGGTCCGCATGCGCACTTCATCCAAACGCGGCGCTTCGCCCGCGCCGGGGGTATTGACGATCCAGGCAATCTGTTTTTCGGCGATCAAGTCAAGCACATTCGGCCGGCCGGTGGAAATACGGAAAACCGCCCGGGCCGGTATGCCGTGATTGCGCAGGACGGTGCTGGTGCCTTCCGTGCAATACAGCACAAATCCCAGCGCATGCAATTTTCCGGCCAGCGGCACGATCGCCGGCTTGTCGGCATCCTTCACGCTCAGGAAGATTCCGCCGGCGGGCCGCCCCCCCCCCCCCGCCCCCCCCCGCGGGGTTTGGGTAAGCACCCCCCGGGCCAAAAAACCCCCCCACACCACGCCCCCG
>JAXGSX010000318.1:0-3945 GCA_040775225.1 Kiritimatiellia bacterium
CGAAAAAACCACGCCGCGCAAAGTGGCCATCAGCGGCGACCATGCGGATCAAGTCATGCTGACCCACCGGTATGCCCGCGGCCGGGAATGGGTATTCCTGACCAATTTCGGCGAGCAAGCCGCCGATGTGCGGACCAACCTGGACGCCCGTTGGCGGATCGCGGAAACCGGCGGGATGGCCGATGCCTAAAAATCGCCGCGGCGCTTTCTGCTGCTGCCGAACGAGTCGGTGTTGTTTTCCCGGTCGGATCGAAAGCCGGCATTACCGGCGCCGGCTCCAACCGGCGCGGCCATGCGGCTGCCGGCGGAATGGTCGTTCCGCCTGCCGCAGGGCAACACCCTGAATCTGCCGGCGCAAATTTTCAGCGGCGCATGCCGCGGAAAATTCCCGTCGGCAGCCGGCGGCAAATGGTCCGCGCCCTTCGCGGAGAAAGCACCCTTTGACCTGGTTCCCGGCCGGGCGTACTGGCTGCGCGCGGAGTTAACCGTTGAAGGAATATCCGGGGGCTTGCAATTGATTGCCGACGGCCGCGATAAATGCGAGGTGTTCGTCAATCGGCGCCGCGCGGCCGGCCATGCCGGCCGGCAATTGTGGGATGATGCCAATCTGACCTTTGATTTGCGGGATTGTTCCCGCCCCGGCACGCATGAAATCCTGATCCGGTATACCCCGCACCGGGAGCGAAAATTTGTCAGCCGGTTCTGGCCGCTGACCAGCCTGCCGCCCTTCGTGCTGGCCGGCGGATTTGTCGTGGACCCCAAGCGCCACCGCGAAGGATTCAGGGTGCTGCGCCCGGTTCCCAAAATGATGCCGCTGGGCGATTTATTTGCCATGGGGTTGCCGGGCATTGCCGGTCCGGTGGAGTACTCCGCCACTGTTGAATTATCCCGTAAACCGCGTCGGATACTGCTTGACCTTGGCGCGCAACAGGATACATTTGAAGTGGCAGTCAATGGGAAGGATGCCGGCGTGCTGCTGTGGCCGCCGTACCGGCTGGAAATCGGCGGGCTGATGAAAAAGGGCCGCAACCGGCTAACCCTGCGCCTGCGCACTGCCATGAGCGGAATTCTTGCAAATTCATTCCGCAAGATTGAATCCAGCCGGCCGCCGGTGGGTTTGCTCGAAATTCCGATGTTGTTTGCCGGCGATTGAACAGATTTCAAAACTCAGAGATAACCAGGGAGGTGCCAAAATGCAGCGTCTGTCATTGATTGCGGCCGGAATGCTGGCCGGAGCGGCAATGGTTTGCGCGGATACGCATTACGTGCGTTCGCCGGAAACCTGCACCAATACCGCCGCGCAATATCCCTACACCAGTTGGGAAAATGCCGCCACCAACATCCAATGGGCGATGGATGCCGCATCCGCGGATGACGCGGTGCTGGTCTCCAACGGCACATACCGCGCCACCGGCACGGTAAACAACGTAGTCGCCTTTGAAAAAGACCTGACGCTGGTCAGCGTCAACGGTCCGGGTGATACGGTGATAGACGGCCAGGATTCGGCGCGCTGCGTCTGGCTGCGGTATAATTCCACGCTGGACGGCTTTACGCTGTCCAACGGCTTTGCCGCCTGCGGTGCCGGCGTTTACATGCAAAACTGCACCGGCACGGTCACCAACTGCTGGATGGTGGACAACGTCTGCACCGGGGTGACATCGTCGTTTATTGCCGGCGCGGGCCTCGCGCTGGACGGCGGCAACCCGCTGGCGACCGATTGCAGGATTTGGAACAACGAGTGCCTGGCCGGGGCCATTGACAGCGGCTATGGCGCCGCCAACGGCGGCGGGGGCGGCGTCTGCATCGCCACCGGCCTGGTGCAGCGCTGCGAGATCACCGGCAACCAGGCGCTATATATCGGCGCTGCCGGCAATAACAGCGGCGGCGGGGTGTTTATCCGCGGGGGAGTTGTCTCCAACTGCACGATTGCCGGCAATGTAGGATATACCGGCGGCGGGATTCGCACCAGTCTCGGTGTTCCGGGGCTGATAGTGGATTGCCAGATCAGCAACAATGTGGCCATAGACATTTGCGCCGGCGCTTCTCTGCAAGGCGGCATCATCATCGGCGGATCGGTTTCCAGCAACACGGCCGCGCGGTACGCCGGATTGTATTTGTCGCGGGGCGCGGTGGTTTCCAACTGCCTGATCAGCTTGAACACTTCCACTAACGGCGCTTGGAATGGGGTGGGGGTGGCAATGCTGGCAAATGACGAGGGGTCGTTAGTGACGGATTGCGTCATCAGCGGAAATTTCTTCAGCGTCGCAGGCGCAGGCAGCGGCGGCGGCGCATATTGCCGCTATCCTCAGAACCGCATTGTCAATTGCCGGATTTTAAACAACATCGCACTTTCACATGGTGGCGGCATTTATATTTATGGAAACACCGCGCCAGGCGGGGGCACAGTGTCAAATTGCATCATCAGCGGGAATACTTCGATGAATTACTATGGCGGCGGAGTATATATGATCCAGGGCGGCACTTTGTGCAATTGCCTGATTTACAGCAATGAGGCGACACGCGCCGGCGGCGTGTATGTCGTCAACGGATATATCAACACCAGCCGCGTCAGCTCCTGCACCATCGTCGCCAACCGTACCACCACCTACGTTGCCGGCGGCATGATCATTGACAACAGCAACGAAGTGTTCAACTGCATCATTGCCAGCAATACCATTACCGACGGCAGTGTGAAGGATTTGGCGTTTGTGGGCGCCGGCGTGGACACGATTTCGTATTCCTGCGCGCCGGAAGCGCCGCTGGCGCGGGGCAACATTAACACCACCCCGGATTTCGCCGGATTCGCCGCGCAGAATTACCGGCTGCTGCCCGGCTCGCCCGGGATTGACGCCGGGACCAACGAGCCGTGGATGTCGTTCACCGTTGATTTGGACGGCCGCACGAGGATTGACCGGTTTAACCGCCGGGCGGACATGGGCTGTTACGAATATGTGCCCGTGGGCACGCTTTACCAGTTAAGATGAAGGCGTCCGCTTCCGGACGTTGCCGCGCCAGCGGTCTTGCCGAGGTGGATATGCCTGATCTGAAATTATTCATCCTGGGGTCCGCGTCCGGCGTGCCGACGCCGAGGCGCAACACCACCGCCGCCTGTTTGCAGGCCGGCGCGCGCCTGTACCTGCTGGACGCCGGCGACGGCTGCGCCGGGCGCATGGCCGGCCTGGGCCTGGACGTTAACCGCGTGGCCGCCGTGTTTCTTTCCCACATGCACATTGACCATGTGGGTGGCCTGCCGCTGCTGTTGCAGACCATGCAGTTAACCGGGCGCAAAGCGCCGCTGGATATATGCCTGCCGGCCGAGGGCCGGCCCGGACTAAAGCACTGGTTGAACACGGTGTACCTGATGCCCGCATTGCTGCCGTTTCCGCTGCGGTGGCCGGGCATCCGGGACCGCGCGCCGTTTTACGACGACGGCTGCCTGCGGCTGTGCGCCCGCCGCAATACGCATCTGCAAGTGCGATATGCGCAGTTGCGCGCATCTTATCCGGTCCGGGGCCAGTCGTATTCATTCCAGTTAGAATGCGGCCGGCGGCGCATCGCCTATTCCGGCGATATCCGGCGGTTGGACGAAGCGCTGCCGCTGCTGGACGGCGGGGTGACGGATTGGCTGCTGCTGGAATGCGCGCATTATCCCCTGGACAGCGCGTGGGGCGCCTTCACCGGCTTGGTGAAGACAATCGTCATCCATCACATCCATCCGCGCCTGGACCGGCGGGGGTGCGCAATCAAACGGGCAATCAAAAAACATTTCCAGGGCAATGTCGTCATTGCCCGGGATGGCTTGGCCCTGAATCCGTGATGAGGTCAGTATGCCGCAGATGCGAGGCGCGAAGGATGAAGCTGTATAAATATACTGCGAATCCTTCGCAACAAAGCAGATGCGGCATAATGGCCTCACCCGCAGGGCGGTCTTTTCCGCCAAACAGC
>JAXGSX010000319.1:0-3934 GCA_040775225.1 Kiritimatiellia bacterium
ATGGCGGGACAGACCCCGATCCGGTCGCCGATCCGCAACGGCCGGCCGATATAATCGCATTTAACGCCGGCGCCCAGCGCCGCCACCGTGCCGGAGATTTCATGCCCCAGGCTGATGGGATACTCGCAGCCCACCGCCTCCGCCGGCGCGCGCCAGGTATGGTAATCCGTGCCGCAGATGCCGCACAACTCGATTTTCATCAGGATGGCGCCCGGCGCCGGGTCCGGCGCCGGATAATTTCCGATCACGAAAGCACCCCGCGGCGCCGCCAACAGACTCGCCCGCCCCATTTGCTTCGACATACTTCCTTCCTTTATTCATCCTCGACATTAAAATCCATGTAGCCGTCCAGGTTGGTGTGCCGCCTGGCCATCTGGGCGGCCGTAATGCCGAGTTTTTTCATCAGCAACTGGATGACGATGTCCTCGAAAACAAAAATGGTCTGTTCGAACAGCGCCGCCATCGGCTGGACCGACGGGATTTCGTACGGCCGGCCGCCATGCACCTGGCCGCGCAAGGACACGGTGAAATCGCACAAGGCGGCGGCCTTGGAATGCGGATTGGCGGTGATGGCTGCGACGCGCGCGCCGGCGCGTTTGGCGAATCCCATGACCGTGTAGCCGATGGTGGTGCAAGCCGCATTGACCAACAGCAGGTCGCCCGGCCCGATATTCGGGCAGGTGGTGTCGAACACCACGTGGGCATCCAGGCCCATGTGCATCAGGCGCATGACGAAGGCGCGCACGGCGCATTTCATCCGGCCCATGCCGAAGACCTGGATGCGCTTGGCGTCGGCCAGCGCGTCGAGCAGTTTTGCAACCTCATCGTCCCTGACATCCAGCAGCACCTGGCGGTGTTCCGCCAGCACCATCTCCGTCAATTTTTTATAATCGGACATATCACCCCCATCTATCATATTTTCCGGCGTTCCCCGGGCATGGTCGGAAATTCCACCGTCTTCGCATATTCCAACACGGCGTCCAGTTGGTCAAACACTTTCCTGAACGCCGCGATGATCGCCTCCATCAATTCCCGGCCATTGGGCGGATAGGTATGATTGATGCAGAACGACCGGTCGAACATATCCACGCAGACCGGGTAATCGAACGGATCGTATTTTATCTTGCGGGCAGCCGGCGCGACATGCGGGCAGTTCCACGGGCAGCCGTGATTGTAGACATTCTTATGCATGAACACCTTCTGGGCCGGCACGGGCATGTTGTGCCATTCGAAGGTCGGCACGCCCTCCTCAAACAACGCCTGCTGCACCGCCCAGCGGAAGCGTTTGGGATGGATGTGATTGATCCCCAGTTTTTCGGGATACAGCCGGACCTTGTAAAGATGCCAGGCATGCACATATCCGGGCGGAACTTCCGGCGGGCGCACGCCCTTGATTTTTTTCAATTCGCGGCTCAAGTATTCACAATTACGCGCCCGGGCAGCCTGCAGTTTGTCGTACCGCTTCAGGAACGACCGGCAGAGAGCGTCGGCCATCTCGTTGTTGCGGTAATTGAACCCCATCATTTCGGCGTCATAAAGCCGGATCATCCCCCGCGGCACCGCTTTCTCGCCGAACATCGCCATTTTGCGGGCGCGGTCCATCAATGCGTCGTCGTTGCTGGTGACGATCCCGCCTTCGCCCGCCGGCAGGTTTTTACTGCCGTTCAAGCTGAAGCCGGCAATGTCGCCCAGCACGCCCGCGCTCCTGCCGCGGTACCGCGCGCCCGCCGCCTGGGCGGCGTCTTCAATCACCTTGAGCTTGTATTTGCGGGCAATCCGGTTGATGGCATCCATGTCCGCGCACAACCCATGGACATGCACCGGCAGCAGGGCCTTCGTTTTCCGCGTTATTTTGGCCTCGATTTTTTTCGGATCCATGTTCATGGTGTCCGGATCAATATCCGTAAACACGGGAATACCGTTATGCGCCAGCACGGCCTGGCTGGTGGCCCAGAAACTGTAGGCCGGCGTCAGCACCTCGTCGCCCGGCCCGATCCCGCAGGCGGCCACGCAGGCATGCAAGGCCGCGGTGCCGGAGTTCACCACCAGCGCATGCCGGGCGCCGATGTAGCGGGCAAAATCCTCCTGCAACCCCAGGACTTCTCGTTCCATCGGCCCCCACAGCACCCCGCGCTCCAGCACTTTGACGACCGCCCGGATATCCGCCTGGCTGATGGGCGGCCATGGTTGCAGCATGCCCCGGGGTATGGTCCGCGGCCCGCTGTTAATCGCTAACTTAACGCTCATGGTGGCTCCTTGTTTTTATTCCGCAATTTTACCCGCCGGCTGAGCCGGACGGATTTCCCCGGCCATGCAATTCGGCCAGCATGGCCGATGCCTGGTTGAACATCATGTCGCCGGCTTCCGGCGCCAGGAAAGTGGACGAGAGCAGCATCGTTTCATAGCCGCCCGCGCGTTCAAACGCCCGCCGGGTGGGAAGATAACCATGGCAGCCGTTCGCCAGGGTGACGACGCCGGTATGCTTGAACGGCGAAGCCTTGGCCAGCGCCTCGCCCCACTCCGCGAACAATTCGCAAGGCAGAAACAACAGCGCCCAGTTGTCCTGCGCCAGGGCGGTCATTTCGAAATCCACCATCGGCGCCGCCTGGTAAGCGGCGGCCATGTCCTGTATCTCCCGGGCGTAAAAACCGGCCCAGTAAGCGCTCCGCGTGAAATCGGCCAGCGATAGCTGGTCCGGCCCCAGGGTCCCGAACATTTCCACGCCGTAATCGCTCAAGCGCGGCATGGGACGATCCTCCCGACCGCGAAAATGTTTGCGGGACCAGTCCAGGATTTCCCCGGGAATCGCCCGGCGGGGAAGCCGAATCTGCGCGCGGCCGGCGCGCAACCGGCCGCGGCCGGGTTCCGCGCATTCCAACTGGCGCATTGCGGCTTCCGCCAGGGATTTCCCCATGGATTCCGCCCAGGCCGCGCCCACTTCCCGGCGCGATTGATCCAGCGGATTAACCTGGCAGATGTTGCCCGCCGCGCCCTGCAGGAACATCGCCGGCGCGGCGCCGATCCCGGCCATGAGGGCCGACCGGGCATACCCGGGATAATCAGCGCTGATGGCGGTGTTCCGGCGTTCCATAACCGTGGCATGGCAGCCGAAATTCATAATGGCGCCCAGGGGCCGGCCCGCCGGACCGCGAGCCAATAACGTCCACAAACGTGAAGAATCCGGACCTTCCGGGCGGACGATATGGGGATTGCCTTTCAACGGATGGGTTTCAACCGTCCCGTCCGTCATGATAAACCGCCGGTTGAAGGCCAGGCCTGCCGCCGCGCCGGTTTGCACCAGGATATCGGCTGGTTGCGAAGCATGCAACGCCGCGTCGGCAGCCTCGCGCACGCGGTCCCGCATCAGGCGCGCATAAGCGGCATCGCACTCGGCGCCGAAGACCGGCGCCAAACTCGGCGCACTGTGGGTATGCGAAGCCGCCAGGACGACGCAGTCCGGAGGCACTTCCGCGGCGCGGCCGGCAATGCCGCGCAATTCCGCGGCCAGGTCCGCGGGGAACTCCAGGGCATCTGCCCCCATGATCAAGGCCGACGCTCCGTCGTCCTCCAAGCGCATGGCGCCGAGTTGCAGCGGCAGGGCCACGCTTTCGGCGCGGCAATCGAACGGCTGGCCGGCCAACGGCGCCGGCAAGGCGGGCGTGATATCCATGCTGACGAAACCAACTTGCATAAGCCCTCGCTAAGTTTACCATGAATCCGTGACGGGATTTTATGCTGTCAAGATAATGTGCGTACAAACAACAATTTATGGCATTTTAAAATATCACTAAAAACACACGGCGCTGTTTGGCGAAAAGACCGCCCTGCAGGTGAGGCCATTATGCCGCATCTGCTTTGTTGCGAAGGATTCGCAGTATATTTATACAGCTTCATCCTTCGCGCCTCGCATCTGCGGCATACTGACCTCATCACG
>JAXGSX010000320.1:0-3910 GCA_040775225.1 Kiritimatiellia bacterium
CGGTAGGCGTCATAGACAAACCGCTCGTTCTGCGTCTTGTCAATCAGGCCCGGAATGGTTTTGGGGCACAAGCCCACGTTCAACACCGTCTCCATCATGCCCGGCATGGACTTGCGCGCGCCGCTGCGGCAGGAAACCAGCAGCGGGTTACGCGGGTCGCCGAACTGCATGCCCATCAATTTTTCCGTTTTGGCCAGGGCGGCTTCCACGTCTTTCTTCAAGGAGGCGGGGAATTTCATCCGGTTGCGGAAATAATCCACGCTGCACTCGGTGCTGATGGTGAATCCGGCCGGCACCGGCAGCCCCAGGCGGCACATTTCCGCCAGGTTGGCGCCTTTGCCGCCCAGCAGATTCTTCATTTCCGCCCGGCCTTCCGTGGCGCTTTTGCCGGCGCCGAACACGTAAACATATTTCACGGATTTGGATGTCTTTTTGACGGCGCGGGCGGCGGCGGGTTTCGTCATCTTGGTTTTAGCGGTGGTTTTACGTTGCTTGGCCATTGCAAATATCCTTCTATTAACGGTTTGCAAGCCTTCCCGCCGCGCCTGGCGCGCGCCGGCCGGGAATGCTGGGAATCCTGAGCCATACCTGGTTTTGCCGCGCCGGCTTCCGCCGACACGGCATCCGGGCAAAGTCTTATAATTAATACCAGAATAAACGCCCGGGTCAATCAAAATCGGATGTTTTGGGCCTTGGTGTAAAATTTATTTTCCAAGGCAAAAACAACGGGGGCCGGCATTCGGAATGCGCCACGCCCCGCTCCGTTTGACTGCGGCGGGACACGCCGTGGCACTACTACAGCCGGAAATTGTAGCAGCCCAGCGGCGTTTGGTATCCGGATGCGCCACATCACCTGGAAGGTTGCATATTCACACCCCCCGCCGGCGCGCCGGCCAGAGTATCTTGTGCCATTGCAGGTTCAGGCGCACGGGCAATTTGTCCCGTGCGATCCAGTTGGCCAGGCGCGCGGGCGGCAGGCGTCCGGCCACGGGGCTGAACAGCACCGCGGCACAGCGGCGTTCCAACCGGTGTTTGGCCAGCAACCGGCAGGCCCAATCGTAATCCGCCCGGCCGGACAGCACAAATTTCACTTCATCGTGCGGGCGCAGCCGGTTCAGATTTTCCCAGTCCATGGCATGCGCCTGGCCGCTGCCCGGCGTTTTGATGTCCATGATCACCACGGTTTCCGCCGGCGCCACGCTGATGTCGCAACTGCCGTTGGTCTCCAGCAAAACGAGGCCATGCCGGCCCAGCCGCCGTAAAAGCGTTGGCGTGGCCGGCTGCCGCAGCGGCTCGCCGCCGGTGACTTCCGCCAATCCCAGCCGGCTGGCGCGGAATTCTTGCGCCAAATCCGCCACCAAAACCGGCCGCCCGCGCGCCCGGCGGGCGTAAGCGCTGTCGCAATAGTTGCAATCCAGGTTGCACCCGGCCAGGCGGATGAAGAAACAGAGCGTGCCGGCCCGGGTGGATTCGCCCTGGATGGAAGCAAAAACCTCGCAGACATTGACGGCCGGCGTCATTATTCCTCCCAGTAAACCGCGGAGGTGCCGGGAGTCTCGCTGACGCGCACGCGGTGGAGGCGGCAGAACGCGTCATTCAACTGGGCGGACAGGCGCTGGTAAAGATGGCGGGCGATATGTTCCGCCGTCGGATTAACGTCTTCAAAAGCCGGCAGGCGATTCAAGTCCTGATGGTCCAACTCCGCCAGGATTTCCCGCAAGGCCCCGCGTATTTCCTTGAAATCGGCCAGCACGCCGACTTCGTCCGTCTGGCCCCCCCGCAGGAACACTTCAACTTCCCAGTTATGGCCGTGGGGATTGCAGCATGGCCCATCGTAACCATCCAGGTGATGCGCGCCGCAAAAACTTTCCCTGACGCTGATTTCAAACATGGCAGTCCTCGCAAAGGCAGATTAAACCGGCATCTCCAGCCGGAACCGTTTTCCGCCGGCGCCGGTCCCCGCGCCGCCGGTTTCCGCCGCCGGCATGCATGGGAATATAAACTCAACCGCCGCGCCTGTCAATGCCGGCATCGCGGTATCGGGCCACCCCCCTGCCCTGCGCCTGCGGCCTGCGCACCCGGAAGTCCGACGGACCGGCGGCCGCCGCGTAATCGGCGGCCAGTGGAACCTTGCCGTATCCGCCCGGAAGATCGAGCGCGTACAGGGGCGCCAGGTATCCCGGCAAACTGCCCCAGAGTTCCCGCCACAGGCGCCGGCCGCGCGCCAGCGACGGCCGCCAATGCCGGGTGCCGGGCGCGCGGTCGGGATGGTGCAGGTAATAGGGCTTGACGCCCGCCTCCGCCAGCCGCCAGCCGAGTTCCCGGAGCACGGCAGGATCGTCATTCACCCCGCGCAGCAAAACGCTTTGATTCAAAAGCGGAACGGCCCGCCGCAGCCGCGCCAGGTATCGCACCGCCACCGGCGTTAATTCCCGCGGGTGATTGAAATGGGTCACCACCCACAACGGCTGCAAGGCCGCCAGGCCGCGCGCGAGCGCCATGGTAATGCGGAACGGGTTGTATGCCGGCATGCGGGTATGCACGCGCAACAGCCGCACATGCGGAATGCGCCGCAACCGGCGCAACAGCGCCAGGAGCGGCGCATCCGGCAGCATCAGCGGATCGCCGCCGGTGAGAATCACCTCCCGGATTTCCGGATGGGCGGCGATATACGCCAGCGCCCGCGCCTGCGCGGCGGCGGTCCAGGCGCCGGCCGCCCCGCCCACCCGCCGCCGCCGGAAACAATAACGGCAATAGCCGCTGCATTGCATGGTCGGAAACAGCAGCGCGCGTTCCGGGTGGCGGTGGGTCACCCCCGGCGTCGGACTGTGTTTGCCGCCATCCGCAATGGGGTCCGCCGACTCGCCGGGGCTGATCCGCAACTCGCGCGGATCGGGAAATACCATCCGGCGCAGCGGATCGGCGGGATCATCCGGACGCAGCAGGGCCAGGTAATAAGGCGTAATTTTCACCGGTTGCCGGCGGGCGGCGGCTTCCAGGCGCGACGCCGCCGCCCCGGTCAGATGGAGCCAGGATGCCAGATCGTGGACCGAGCGCACGGCATGGGCATCCTGCCAGCGCCAATCGGCGCGGCTGGCGGCCGGCCGCGATGTTTTCGGAGGTTGCATGATCGGCCATTCGGAAATGAGAGCGCCCTTCGCGGCGCGGCGCGCTTATGGTTGCATGCCGCGGCCGGCGGCGGCAGACGCGCCGCGCGCCCCATGGTGCCTGGGGAGGGATTCGAACCCTCACGGCCGTTAAGGCCATCGGATTTTAAGTCCGATGCGTCTGCCATTTCGCCACCCAGGCTAAAACCTTGTCTATTAAGCGTTAACGCGCCATCTAACAACCCTGCCAAAAACATCTTGTGGTATTTTTGTGGTTAATGCTTGACTTAAAATGCGTCATTAGCGTATTCTTCCGCATAGTTAAGAACAATACCTAAACCTAAAGGATTTATCAATGCCAAGAAAAAAAAGCAAGCATGGAATGGGCCGGCTTTACAAGCGGGATTCGGAAGGCCGGGAATATAAAGTGTCGGCAAAGGTGCACGGGATTTTCTGGCTGGAATATCGCGTAGCCGGCAAAAGAGTGCGCGAACCATTAACCGATGAAAACAACGATCCCATCACAGACCGAAAAAAAGCCGAAACTGCCCGGTTAAAAAAAGTTGCCCCATACCTGGCCGCCAATGAACGTGAAGCGCTGGAGCGGATACATGCCAGGGTGCTATCCGCCCGGCAAGATCAGGACAAAGCAGAAGGCGAAGCTGCGGATTTCGGAATAAATGACCGGGTATTTCGGAAATTATTGACCAGGTGTCGGAGCGCAGCGACGCTGGTTGGCTGACTCATACGCCAGTGTCCAATTTGAGTCAAGCTTCGATTTGTGTTTTCTGAGTCGGAGCCCC
>JAXGSX010000321.1:0-3880 GCA_040775225.1 Kiritimatiellia bacterium
GCGGTGATCTTGCTGTTGAACATGTGCAACTGGCCGGAATAAAGACCCCGGGCGCGGGGCGCGTCCGGTCGAACGCCGATGTAAACGCTGTGCGCGTTGTTCGTCGCGCAATCCAGCCGGATCGCGGCGCTGATATTGGTGTCCGCGGCGCTGCCCAGCGTCAGGCGGTTGACGCCCACCCGGCCGGTGGCGGAATTCGTGCCGCACGGGCAGACGAACAAGTTGCCGTCGAGAATCAAGGCCGCGCGCGGCTCGTCGGGCGACCCGATTTGAAAATACGTTTCGGTACCGTCGCCGGCGCCGATGCATAAATCCGCCTGGACCAAGTAGGCGCCGGCATCCGTATCTAACCGGACTTTACCCCAGCCGCACTGCCGGTCAATCCTCGCCAGGGTTGCCAGGTCGCATGGCGCCGCCGCCGGATAATCCGTGACCCATATCCGGTTGTGGATCGCGTCGTAATGCGCTCCGGCTTGAATCATCCCGGCGCAAAACAGCGTCATGATTGCCGGCGTCAATCTTTTCATGGTTATCAAGCTGGTCATTCCACCGTGAAATCCGTCGGCTCGGATCCGATCTCAAGTTGCATGGCATCCAGCCAGATTGACGATCCGGTACGGCTCGGGGCGATCAGGACGCTGCGGTCGCGATACCGGTCGGGCTGGAAGACGCCGCTGACGGCATAGCGCCGCCAATCGGCTGTCAGCTTTAACGTGGTATCCTGGTCCAACACCCGCAAAAAGGCCTGATCGCCATCTTTTTCACCGCGCATGTAAATGGAAAACACGTATGGCGCTGGCTGATCGAGTTCCGGGGGATACCCTATGCCGAACATTCCCCAGCACATGTCCGCGCTGGCGACCATCCGCCGCATACGCAACGAACGCCGGCCATGGAACGGCTGCGCCGGGTCAAGTCCCCAAAGCGCCCCGGGGTCTCCCACCGGGGGAAAGCCGAATACCCGGTACGGAACCACATGCTTCGGCCAGAGCGGCAGGGATTGGTCCTCGAACGACGGGTTGGCCATGACATTCCGGCAGCCGCGGCGCATGGTCTGGGCATTGACCCGCTCTTCCGGCACAAACCCGTCCTTTTGCGGTTCGGCTTTGATAGTGATCGCGACGGCAGCAGGGCCGTTGTCCGGCCGGACCAATTCACCCTGGAAGGTATAGGCCCGCACGCCGAATCCTTCCAGGCGAT
Source organism: Kiritimatiellia bacterium (assembly GCA_040775225.1). Lineage (GTDB taxonomy): Bacteria > Verrucomicrobiota > Kiritimatiellia > JAAZAB01 > JAAZAB01 > JAXGPF01. Next base: position 1,201 of record JAXGSX010000321.1, read on the forward strand.
CCTGCCATACGCCGTCTTTCACCGAATATACGTCCTCCGTAAACAATCGGCCGGCTTGGGCTATTCCCGCCAGCGCGGGAATGGAATACTCCACCGCCGCCGGGTATTCCCGACTGTTGGCAGCCAGCAGCACGTAGCCGCCTGCAGGGTTCCGGCGCAGGGCGGCCTGCACGTCCGGGAACCGCATGTTTTCCGGTTCGAACACGCCCGGCTCGTATTGGATTTCCTGTTTGATTTCCGGCGTCAGGGCAATCGGCCCTAAAATCTTCATCCGACGGCCCAACTCGCGGAAGGCGGCGTAAGTTTCTCCATGCGAAAACGAGGTTGACACAAAATAACAAAATCCCTTGGCGCCATGAATGATGGCCAGGTAAGTCTGGCAAATCTGCTCCGCCGGCAGCAGCGGCCGCGGCGTCCGGCGCGGGTCCAGGAACTCCGCCAAGGGGATGATCCAGGTCGGCTGGTTGACGCTGTCGGCCCGGCGTTTCAACAGGGCGGTTTCCCGGGCCACGTAGTTCGGCGAGGCGTAGACTGCCTGGTTGTGGCCGGCCATCAAGTAAACGTCATAACCCAGTATATCGCTGCAAGCCGTGGCGCGAGGGTCGTTGGGGATGGACCGGGCATACAGCAGCGTCACCGGATGGTAGCCGTCCCGGCGGTGCGCCTGCTCGTAGATCATCCGCGCGCCCTCGATCTTCAGATCGAAATCGCCCAGGTTGGGCTCATCCACGCTGTAATATGTCAGCAGACTGGGATGATCCATGCCGGCGGCAATGGCGCCCTCGATCTCCTGCATCTGCTCGCGCATGTGCGACTGGTATTCGCGCATGGCCTCCGCCGGCGATTTGCCGGGAATTGCATGCGGCGCCCGCTTGCCGTAGCCCGGCAGGTTCTCGATCACCATCAGGTTGTATTTCTGCGCCAAGTCCAGGTATGGTTTTGTAATTGAAGCTTTCATGCCTACATTCCAGTGCCCCAGCGTATTGAAGCCCAGCTCCGCCATGCGCTTGAACATTTCATCCTCGTAAGGCTGGATGGCTTCCACGCCTCCGCCGCACAGGTAAATGCCGAACGGGAAAAACGGTTCGCCGTTTTTCAGGACAATCCGGTTGAATCGGTCAATCTTGATTTCACATCCGGGCTTGGGCGGTTTTTTATCGAGCCGCACCGGCCGGCTCATCAGGTGCCGCCCGTCCGCCCCCAGCAGTTCCACTGCCAAATTCCGGCTGCCCAACGGCAAGTCCGCGATTTTCAGCCGGTAATCCGCCGTGCCGGCCCGCAAGGCATGCCGCCCCAGTTCGCTCCCGCTGCCGCCATCTTTCACGGATAGAATCATGCCCTTGACCATCTCCGGCGGGAATCCCACCCGGCATCGGATTTGCGCTTCGGTTTCCGTGGTGTAATAATTCCGATCCAATACCGGCGCCTCCATCGGCGTCAGCCGGCCGGCGCCCGCCACCGCCATTTCCTGCAGGAGTTCTCCCGTACGGCTGTCCACCAAAGCCGCGCTGACCGCGCGCTGCCCCATGGCCGCCGCCGGTACATGCAGATCTATCTCCGTCTGCTGCATTCCCGCCAGATCGACGATATTGGTCACGCTGCAGCCCGCGCCTTCCAGCGGCAGGTCGCGGACAACCACCGCCACCTGACCGGTCTCCGGCGTGAAGGTATGCGCCGTGATGCGGACAGTATAATAACAGCCCCCGGCGGCGCCCTCATAATCGCCGACAACTGCCTGTTTCAGCGCCGGCAAAAACGGGGATTCGACCGTTATGGCGTCCAATCCGCGCAAATAGCCAAAAGCTTGCGGTTCGTGGAAACTGCGGCTCACCCGCGCCAGCGAACTGTGGACCGTCCGGACGGCCGTCTTCTCGCCCACCCCGTCCAAAGTCATCTGGATCATATTGCGGCATATATTCATCCGCGCTTGTGGGAGGCGGCCATGCGCCGCTACCAGAAACATCGGAATGGCGATTTCCGCGGTCCAGCCGCCTTCCCGCCGCCCCGTGGCCGACCGCCAGGGAGTGTCCCAGCCGGCATCCCGGCCGGTAAGCGTCACCCGGCGTTCGGCGCGCATATTCGCAAAGGAAAGGAGATAATGGTAATAGTCCTGACCATCCGTGCCCGGATCGAGAAATATTTCCAGGCTGTCGTCCTGGTGGATGGCGCCTTCTTTGTCAAATATCTTCTGCTCAAGCTGATCCATCTCCGGGTTGGCGCAATTCAGCCCCAGGTATAGCCAGCGCTCATCGCAGCAGATTTGGACGGCTGTAGTTTTGGTTTGGCGCCTCTGATCGTCGCCATAGATGTAAAATTGATTCAGAATTCCCGCGTCCTGCCAGCAGGGATCATCCAGCCGCCCATCCATGACCGGCGCCGCTGTGCAGCGCGCCACGTTGATTTCCGGCGGCACCGGCATCTGCGCCATTGCCATCCCAGCAGCCAGTAAAAAAATCATCGCCCCTGCCCATCCATTTTTGCGATGTCGAGTAGACATAATATGATTTCCTCGTTTAGGTTTGCTTTGTTTTCCCCGTTTCTCGCTTCTTTCGATTGGCGAGTGTCACACTATTTAAACCATGTGAGGAAACTTCAATGCCCCTCACAGAACCGGACTTGCAGATTTCCTGCATCCGGCTCTTCGGCAGAACTCATTTTCCGCCAGTGGCGGATCCGCCCA
>JAXGSX010000322.1:0-3868 GCA_040775225.1 Kiritimatiellia bacterium
ACAGTGACGGTAATCACACAATATTTGCGCAAATTCGAGAATGACGCAGCCGTGTATCCGGGGCATGTCAAGTTTTTTTGCGTTTGACAAAGCCGTTATTTTTCAATAGTGTTGTTTCTTTTGAATGGACATGGGCCGGTAGCTCAGTTGGTAGAGCACGGCACTTTTAATGCTGTGGTCGCGGGTTCGAGTCCCGCCCGGCTCATCCGGCATGCCCGCTGGTTGACCCCTTGCCCGCTTTCCGCGGGCCGGATGCCATGCACCCCTTGCTCCGTAAACTGCGATTCCGGCTGGAAATCATCCTGGTCAAGCTGGGCATGGCTGCGGTGCCGCGCCTGCCCCGCGCTGTGGTGCGCGGCTTGGCGGCGGCGGGCGGCGGGCTGGCCTACTGGCTGGCTCCGGGTTTGCGACGGCTGGCTTTGGCAAACATGGAGTTGGCCTTGCAGGGCGCGGCTGCGCCGGCGGATTGCCGGCGGCTGGCGCGGGAATCTTTCCGGAATTTTGCCCTCGTCTTTCTGGATTTCTTCTGGTTTTCACGCGATACCGCCGCGCGTTTGCGGAAATACGTCGAGGTTGATCCTTGGCTGCGCGAAGGGCTGCGGCGTTTTCCCACCATCGGCGTTACGGCGCATTTCGGCAATTGGGAATTGCTGGCGCAGGCCCTGGCAATGGACGGCGTGCCGGTGACGGCGGTGGCCGCGCCGCTGGCCAACCCCGCCGTGGATGCGGCTTTCCGCCAGTTCCGGGCCGATGGCGGAGTGCATATCATCCCCAAGCAGGGCGCCGTGCGGCAGTTGCTGCGCACTTTACGCGCGTCCGGCAATGTGGCGCTGCTTCTGGATCAGAACGTGAAACAGGAGGATGGGGGCATTTTCGTGGATTTTTTCGGCCTGCCCATCCCGATGTCGAATGCCGCGGCATTGTTGGCCGAACGCACCGGGACATGCATCACCATGGTCTTCTGCAGGACTGAACCGGGTGGGTATTACCGCCTGTACACCCTGCCGTTCTGGTGCGTGCGGCGGGCGCCCGGGGAAGACGTGGAGGCGGTGCGGTGCGCGACAACCCAGCGCATCGCCGCTTTGTTCGAGGAAGAAATCCGCCGCTATCCCGGCCAATGGCTCTGGATGTACAAGCGCTGGAAACATGTGGCGCCCGGCATGCCCCGCGAAGCCTATCCGTATTACGCCAAGACGCGCGACCACGACGCCGCCCGCAGTTGACGCCGCGGGCCCGGGTATCAGGCAGGCGGTCCGGCCGAGTTCCGCATCCGCCATATTTTCCGCCACAAGGCCATGCCCAGCCGCCTCCGCCGGCTTTCAGCGGGCGCTAGCCGCCCGGCGGCGCGCCGCAGTTTTTCCAGCATCCGCCAGCCGGGAGTGTTGATCATGGCGGTGAGTTGGCCGTGCAATCCGCGGATGACCTGGCGCTGGTGGGTGATGGTCTGTTCCATCGAGGCAATCGAAACATGCGCGTAACGCGCATAACGGTCGAGATACGCGGAATTGCGCTTTTCGCCAAAAACATGGATTTGAAAACGCTCATCCAACGCCCGGTAGACGGCCGCATCGGCCTCCGTCATCTTGAAATGCGCCAGGATTTCCTCCAGGCTGACAAAGTCTTCGATGCGGTGTTGCGCGTATTTTACCTTGACGAAATAATACAAGGCGCGATACAGGGCGAAATCCACGGGCAGGGCGCCGGGCAGCACCCATTCGTTGTCAATGAACACCCGGTCGGTTCCACGGCTTAGCACGTTTTCAAAGACCGGGTCAATAAAAGCGACCCCGCTGCATGGGCCGCGTTCGGCCAGACGGTCGGCCAGGTCATCCCCGAAAATCGCGCGAAGCTCCGGCGTGATGACCGGCCGGGGTTGCGCGCCGAACGCTCCGGCTAACAATTGGCGGTATCCGTCGAGCGCTTCCAGGAAGGCCGGTTTGTTCCCGGCGCGCCAGGCCTGCCAGAGAATCTGGTCCAGGCTTGGCGCGTCAATGTATTCCAAAGCCAGGGAATCGGGAGTGCAGCGGTCTTCCAGCAGCGCGGGGATGGACACCTGCGGCGCGGCGCGGCGCTGTGCCAGCAGCCGCTGCGCCTGGCGCAGTTGCGCGAGGTGGGCGCGGGCTTCCGGTGTCAGCGCCTGTTTCAGGACATATTGGCTGCCGCTCTCCCGGACAATCAGCGTAGCGGTCTGGAAGGCGGGGCACCGGTGGCGGTTGTAACGCGCGTAAATGATTTGCATGTTGCAACTGCCCGGGTTTACGGTTGCATGGTTCACGGTTTGGAATTTGAAAGATTTCAGGTTTGCGCCAGCCAATCCGGATGGCGCTCGGCGAAGTCCGCAATTTCGGCATAAACAGCTTCCAGGTTCATGGACGGTTGCCAGTCCCATTCCCGGCGGGCAGCGGCGCTGTCCAGCACCAGCCAGGGGACATCAAAAGGCCGGTTGGCCGGTTGGATCGCCACCGTATGACGGCCGAAACGGCTTTGGCACCAGGCATCCAATTCGGCCAGCGATGCGCTGTTGGCCATGCCGCCGCTGACATTGAACGGGGCGGGCGCTTTCGGCGGACGCTGCATTTGCCGGGCCAGCAGCGCGGCCAGGTCGCAGGGATGCAGGCAATCCCGCACCTGCCGGCCGGCGCCGTCGAAACCGATGAATTGTAGCGGGCGTTTCTCGCGGGAAGCGTGGATCCAATAGGCGAAAATGCCCTGGTCGGCCCGGCCGAATTGCCCGGCGCCGGCCAGCACCCCGCAACGATTGATAATCACCGGAAACCGGAACGCCGCGCCGTATTCGAACGCCAGGATTTCCGAAGCGAGTTTGGATGCGCCGTAGAGTGAGAGGGGCGGGGATGTGGAAAATTGCTCGGCAATGCCGGCGTCGGTCAAGCCGGCGGGCCGCGCCGGTGAGGCTGCGGGGACGAATCGCGTCGGCCGGGTCTCCAATGGCAGTTGGGTCAGCGCGGCAATGGAATACACGCGGCTGGTGCTCAGGATCGCCAGGCCGCAATTCCAGCGCCGGCACAGTTCCAGGAGGTTGACGGTGCCCGACAGATTATGCCCCAGCAATTGCCGGCTGCCAATCCGGCCATCCACGCCCGCCGTCACGCTCGGGCAGGCGGCGGCGTCAATGATCCAGTCGGCCGGCGGCAGGTTTTCCAGGTCGGCCGGATCGCGGATGTCTCCGTAAAAGCAGGCTATGCCGCGGCCTGCCAGTTCGGCGCGGTTGAGATGGGCGCCGGGACGCAGCAGGTTGTCCACGCCGGCTATCGCCAGGTCGGGCAGCAATTCCGGCAGCGTGCGCGCCAGTGCGCTGCCAACAAAGCCGCAAATGCCGGTAATCAGAATTTTCATGTTGCAGGCAGCCGATGCCGCCAGGCGGCGACAATTTCCTCGATGATGCGGGGCAGGGGAATGGCGACCGACCAGTCCGGGTAATGCCGCCGCATTTTGCGCAGGTCGCTGTAGTAGCAGATATGATCGCCGATCCGGTTCGTATCCACGTAAACATGGCGGGAAGGGCGGCCGGTGGCGGCGGCGGCCAGCTCGAACGCTTCCAGGATGGAGCAGGAATTTTCGCGTCCGCCGCCCAGGTTGTAAACTTCGCCGCAGCGCGGCTGCCGGGCGAAGGCGAACATGAAGGCCGCCACGTCGGCCGCGTGGATATTGTCGCGCACCTGCTTGCCCTTGTAGCCGTAAACCCGGTATTCGCGGCCTTCGAGATTGCATTTCACCAGGTAACTCAGGAAGCCGTGCAGTTCCACGCCGGCGTGGTTCGGCCCGGTCAGGCATCCGCCGCGCAGGCAGCAGGTCGGCATGTTGAAATAGCGTCCGTATTCCTGCACCATCAAGTCGGCGGCTGCCTTGG
>JAXGSX010000323.1:0-3837 GCA_040775225.1 Kiritimatiellia bacterium
GCCCTCCATCCAGTCGTAATATAGCGCGGCATTAATGCAGGGCGAGCCGTAGCGCAGGCGGCAGTCGCTGCCGCCCGCGGTATTGACGAAGGCCGGCTCGTTGGTGATGTTGAATCCGCCGCCGTAATTTTCCGGCGGCTGATCGTAGGGAGTCGCGGACGAGGAGACGGCGCCCCAGCCAAGACAGTTGTTGGTCAGAGAAGACGCTTCGTCGCGGTAATAGCAGAACCAGTTATCGCCTCCTTCAGCCGCGGAGTTGTACCAGAGAATGGAATTTTCGACGATGTCGGGGGATGAGGCATGCTGGTAAAAACCGCCGCCCCAACGGCCGGCGGCATTGGCCGCGAACGTGCAGTTGTATACCTTCGCCGCGCCGTGCAGCAGAATTCCGCCGCCGTTATTGGCGGCGACATTGGCCGTAAACAGGCAATTCCGGATTTCGCCGTTTTGGACATAAATTCCGCCGCCGCCGATATAAGTGCTGCTGTTGGTGTCCGCCAGCGATTGATTGCCGTGAAACTCGCAGTTTTCCACCAGGCCTCCGCCGATCATCCACAAGCCGCCGCCCTGGCTGAGGGCGAGGTTGGAAACGATGGCGCAATTGCGGACCGTGGCATTGCCCTGGCCCTGGCGCAGGTAAATTCCGCCGCCATGTGAGACTGTAATAGTTTGGTTGCCGACGACGGAACAATCGGACATGATGACATTGTTAGTTAAAAACAGCCCGCCTGCACCTGTCCCCTGGTTGCCGTTAATGGAGCAATTGACGATGACACCCGTGGTGTCCAGCGGAGCGGAACAGAAAATTCCGCCGCCCTGGCGGTAGTTGTTGTTGTTGCCGGCGATGATGCAGTTGGATATGGTGGAGCCGCCGGTCAGTCTCAGGCCGGCGCCGTATTGTCCGGAGGCGTTAAGGTATCCGTTGGTGAGTGTGAAGCCTGCCAGCAGCGCGCCATTGGCGGAAATGGCCACCACCCGCGTGATGCCGCCGGCATCCAGCGTAGTGTTTTCCGGGCCGTCCACTCCGATCAGGCGCAGCGGCTTGGCAATCAAAATGGTGGTTGTAATTTGATACAGCCCGTTGGAAACCAGGATATCGTCGTTATCCGCGGCCATGGCGATGGCGTTGCTGATGGTGGCGTAAGGCAAATCCCAACTCTCGCCGCGGCCGGGGTCGGCATTGTCCACGCCATTGGTCGCTACGTACCAGGTAGCGCTATGGGCCAGGAAACCGGCTAGCAGCAGGCAGGTTGCGATTAAAGTGCGATTAATTTGCATGGCATACCCCTCCTATGGTTTGTATGATGCGGCGGATGTGGAGCTGGCTTCAACCAGCGTCGGCGGCAGACAGGCTTTATGCGCCGGCTCGCGCGGGGCGCACCGGCTGCCGGCATTTTCAGCGATGCGCCGCAACAGCATGCGGGCGCCCAGGTAACCGATATCGCGTGCCGGCTGAATGATCCGGGCCAGCGGCGGCGGCAACCCGTGGGCGGGAGTGATTTCGTCGAACGCCACGACCGGCGTGTTCTTCCGCGTGTCCGCCGCCGCCTGCATCACGCCGGTAATGAGGTTGCCGTTGGCCAGCAACAGGCCGTCGGCGCCCCGGCGCAGCAAAGTCACGGCCGACTGGTAGGCGGAAGAATTGTCAAATTCACTGCCCTCCGCCAACCCGTCGTCCAGCGGCCGGCCGGAATTCAACACGGCCAGCCGGTAGCCGGCCAGGCGTTCCTGAGAACTGGAAGTGTTCCACCCGCCGCAGATGAACCCGATCCGCCGGCAGCCGGCCGCCGCCAGGCGTTTCACCCCCATGATTCCGCCGGCGACATTGTCAGTCTGGACGGCATCCGCCGCAACATTTTCAGGGTACGTATCCAGAAACACCAACGGCGCGCCCGCGCGCTGGGCCGCGGCGTAAACCCGGGGATTGGATTTGGCGGAAGGGGTTACGATCAGGCCCGCGGCCCGGCCCCGGATAAAGGACTGGATATATTTGCGCTCCTTGTCGGGATTGCCGTCAAAGTTGCCCAGCAGCAGGTTGCAGCCGGCAGCTTCCAGAGCGTCTTCCACCCCGCGCACGATGCCGGTGAAAATTCCGGCCGTCACGCAGGGCACCAGCAGCCCGATTTTCAAGCCAACGGGTTGAACGTTGCCGGGCGGCGTTTTCAACAGCGCCAGCGCCTGAGCCTGGGGGTCATTGACGAATGTGCCCTTGGCCGGCAGCCGGTAGATGACGCCGTCCCGGCAGAGCAATTTCAAGGCGCTGCGCACGGTAACGCGCGAGACGCGCCACTGGCGCATCAAGTCGTTTTCCGTCGGCAACGGCCGGCCGGGGGCGTAGTTACCGGCCGCAATGCCGGCGCGAAGGTCGGCGGCAATTTGCAGGTAATACGGCGCGGATTCTTTTTTAACGCGGGCGATCATTCATCATCCCACATGGAGAAATGTTTTAAAATGTATTGCCAGTATCAGGTATCTAGCAAAAACCTGGATTAGCGTCAATCAGTTTCTTGATGAAAAAATCAATTCGCATTGCGGGGCCGGCCTGCTATAATCAACGTTCAAAGCCGAAGGAGTTGGTGTTAAAAGGCGGCTTTTAAAAAACAGTTTTCCGTAAAACGCAGTCAATAGCCAGGATTTTACGACAGCGTAAGGTGTAGATATAGAAACATATGTGTTTGTTCTGAATTCTGGCTCCTGACTCCTGTATTCATTAAAAATCCGGGTTTTTAAATTTGCCTAAGATGAAAATCAAGCACTTGGAACTGGCGACGGATATCATTCAACGCGCGGCGGCGGAAGCTTTGGTGCAGGATGACGCCGGCGTAATCACGCGGGTAGGTGCCGGCGCGCCCGGCGCGCCGGTAGAAGTTGCGTCCAGTGTGGAACAAACGCGTCCCGGCTGCTGGCTGATCCGCGCTAAGGTGCGGAATGTCAGCGGCCGGCCGCTGACGCTGCGCGAAATCGTGCCGCTGTCCATTGACGCGGAATGGGGCGGCCGGCTGGAATTCGGCAGCATGCCTTCAGCCTGGACGGTGTTCGGCATGGAGGATACGGTGACGGACGGGTGCGGGGTTTACGATCTGGGCGTCTGGCGTTACGATGCGCTCAAGAATGATTTTTACATGGCCGATTACATGGCGGCGGGCGACCGGCAAACCGGGAAATACCTGACGCTGGGATTCCTGCGGTTCGGCCGGCAGCATGGCGTGTTCCGGCTGCATTTCGACGAGGCGGTTTACAGCCTGGATCACCTGCGCGCCGTCTGCGGGTTTGACCGGCTGCCGCTGGCGCCGGGCGCGGAAATCGAAACCGTGCCGCTGTATGTCAATGCGGCCGACACCCCGGCGCGCGCCCTGGAGGAATACGCCGGCCTCGCGGCGCAGAATCAAAAAATCGCGCCGCGCCGGACAACGCGCGTGGCCTCCGGGTGGGGTTCGTGGGATTATTACCACGCCCGCATTACCGAGGACGACGTGCTGGAAAACACGCGCTGGCTGGCGGCGCACCGCGCACAAATTCCGGTGGAATACATTCAACTCGACCACGGGTTCCAGCGGTGCGAAGGCGATTGGCTGGAGACGAACGAAAAATTCCCGCACGGCCTGCGCTGGCTGGCCGGGGAAATCAAACAACTGGGATTCAAGCCCGGGCTCTGGCTCTGCCCGTTTCTGGCGGCCGAAGCCAGCCGCCTGTACCGGGAGCACCCGGACTGGGTCATCCGGGACCGCGACAGCCGTCCGGTGGCGGTCAGCGGTTACGCGGTCAAGCAGGTGTACATCCTGGATTGCAGCATCCCGGCGGCGCGGGAGTGGGTGCGGCAGTTGGGCGCGTCCGTCC
>JAXGSX010000324.1:0-3833 GCA_040775225.1 Kiritimatiellia bacterium
ATATGAGCGTGTTTGACAAGGAACTGGCCGTGGTCCGGGAGGAACTGGCCGCCCGGCGGGAGGCGGTTGCCCGGGCCGAAGCCGCCGCGCAGGCCCGCGCCATCCATGCGCCGATAGACGGCCAGGTGCTGCGCTATGAATTTGTGACCGGCGAACTGGTTCGGCCCGACATGGTCTTGATGGAGATTTTCGGCGGCAAAGGCCAGGTGTTGAAACTGCGGATTCCCGAACGCCATGCCGCGCGCGTGGCGGTGGGCCAACCTTACCGGGCGCGACTGGCTTCCTACAGCAGACTGCGGGACGTCTGGTTCCGGGGCAAGGTTCAGCACCTGCGCAACGTGATTCAGTACGAAGGTTCAGCCGGCTACCGGGTGGTCTATTGCAGCTTCGATCCGCAGGGAAGGGTCGTGCCGCCCGGCGCCACGGCCGAGGCGCGGGTGTATTGCGGCCGCACGCGGCTCTGGCTGTTTGTATTGGGTTTGGAATAATATCCGCCGCCGCCGGGCCGGCGCATTCCCGCTTCCCGCCGCGCCGGTTGCTTTTTCATGACGCCCCCCCAAAAATCCGAGATGGCGCAGGTGCTGGAATTCCTGCGGCCTTATCGCAAGCGCCTGGTGCAGATGCTGCTGCTGACCACGGCGCTTTCAATCCTGGCCATGCTGCCGCCGTTGCTGACCAGGGCATTCATTGACCGCGTGGTGGAAGGCGGCCGCCGCGATTTGTTCCTGCCGCTCGGCGTCGGCCTTTTGCTGACGCCTTTCCTGGTCGGCGTGGCGGGATTTCTGCAGACGCAGGGAATCACGTTCATCGGCCAGCGTTTCGTTTTCGACTTGCGCTGCGCCTTGTACCGCCATCTGCTCTCAATGTCGCTGCGTTTTTTCGGCCGGCACAGCACGGGGATGCTGCTGAACCGGCTGATGGGCGATTCCGGCATGGTGGCCAACATGCTTTCCGCCCAGACCATCGGCATCTTGTCCGACCTGGTCTGCTCTTCCTTTGCGCTGGTGGTCACCTTCGCCATCAACTGGCGCCTGGCGCTGGTCATCTCCCTCGTGGTCTTGGTTTTTCTGGTCAATTACCACTATAACATCCGCCGCATCCGCGAAGCTTCCTGGCAGTACAAACGCTCGTACGACCGCATGTCCGGCGGCGTGCAGAACCGGCTGGTCGCGGGACTGACGGTCAAAAGCTTCGGCGCCGAAGAGCGCGAGCAGGACTCCTTCGAAGGCGATTCCGCCGAAAGCGCCGTGCTGCAACAGACCGCCGGCTTTGCCGGCAACATCTTTCAGCAGAACACCGCCTTGATTCAGAATTTCGGCCGGGCCATGCTGTATTTCATGGGGTGCGCCATGGTGTTGCGCGGCGATATGACTTACGGGGATGTGCTGGCATTTACCACCTATGCCATGCAGTTGCTGGGCCCGGCGGTGCGCTTTTCGGAACTGGCCCGCCACCTGCAGGATGTGCGGATTGCCGTGGAACGCATCATGGAACTGTACCGCCAGCAGCCGGAGGTGTGGGACGATCCGGCGGCCGCGCCGCTGCCGGGCGGTATCCGCGGCCGGGTGGAATTTGAAAATGTAAGTTTCCATTACAATCCCGGCCAGCCGGTGCTCAGCGATTTCAACCTGCGGGTGAATGCCGGCGAAACCGTGGCGCTGGTCGGGCCTACCGGCTGCGGCAAGAGCACGGTAATGCTTTTGCTGATGCGGTTTTTCGACGTTTGCGGCGGGAGCTTGAAGATTGACGGGCAGGACGTGCGGCGCATCCGGCTGCGCGATTTGCGCGCGCAATTCGGCGTGGTGCTGCAGGAACCGCTGTTGTTCAATGTCAGCGTCGCCGACAATATCCGTTACGCCCGGCCCCGCGCCACCCAGTCGGAAATCGAAGCGGCGGCGCGCGTGGCGGAAATCCACGATTTCATTACCACTATGCCGGACGGTTATCAAACCATGCTGGGCAGCGAAGGCTTGCAGTTGTCCGTGGGTCAGAAACAGCGTTTGACCATCGCGCGCGCGGTTTTGACCAATCCGGCCATTCTGATCATGGACGAGGCCACCAGTTCGCTGGACAGCGACTCGGAACGCGCGATCCAGGCGGCGCTGCGGCGGGTGCTGCGCAACCGCACTGCCTTCATTGTGGCGCACCGGCTGAGCACGATTCGCGATGCCCACCGGATTCTCCTGATACGCGCCGGGCGGATTATTGAGAGCGGCGGGCATGACGAGCTTATGGCCAGGCCGGACGGCGCCTACCGCGCGCTTTACCATCGCCATGTCGCCAAAGGTGTGATTGATGATTAGAATCAAATTATCCCATCGCCGGCGCAACCTGGAGTTCCGCCCGATTTACCGGCCCCGCGACCGCAAGGTCGGGGAAGCGGCGCTGTTCTGGCGGTTTGTCCGCAATTACCTGCTGCCCTACCGCCGCATCATACTGATCTGCGTCCTGCTGGCGGCCCTGGACAGTTGCGGCTCGTTTTACCTGATCGCCTGGTACACACGGGTGGTGGTGGACAAGGTGCTGGTGGTTCGTCCTGCGGAGGCGCCGCCGGTTGCCGCCGCCGGATTCCACGAAGCGCCGCGGGATTTTGCCCGCATGAATGCGGATGACCGCCGGGCGCATCCCCAGCAGCTGCTGGGCGTGCACCGCGCTCTGGAAACCGTGTCCGTGGCCGGCAGGCGCCCGCCGCGCGCCGGCAGCCTGCTGGCGGGCTTGTTCTTCCTGTATCTGCTGACCATTCTGGGAGGCAACCTGATCAACCGCCTGTCCACCCGCCAGCGCATCGTGGTCGGGAGGCGGATAACCAACCGTTTGCGGGATGACATGCATGACCATGTCATCCGCCTGACAATTTTTGCGCAGTCGGTGCATACTCCCGGCCGCCTGATGGCGCGCATCCTTTCCGATGTGGAAGCGGTGCAGGAGTACATGTTGACGCTGATCGTCAACGCTTCCAGCCAGTTGATCATGGTTTTGGTCGGCATGTTTCTGCTCCTGATGATTGACTGGCGGATTGCCCTGATGGTGCTGCTGATCATGCCGCTTTACGTCATCATTTACCGCGTGGCGCGGCCACACCTGCGGCGTACCAACCAGGAGTTGCGCCACACCAACGCCTGCCTCTACGGGCTGGTATCGCAGAAACTGGACGCCATCCGCCTGATCCAATCCACCAACCGCGAGAAACGCGAATTGCTGGCCTTCCACCGGCTGGCGGGTTGTTACCTGCGCGACAGCATGCATCAAGCCTTCGTCGGATCTTTGAGCGGACGCCTGGCGGAAATGGTCAGCGCCCTGGGCACCAACGGCGCGGTGTTCCTCTATGGGATGCAGGAAGTGCTGGCCGGGCGGATAACGCTGGGGGGCATGCTCTACGCCTATGCCACGGCCGCCTCGCTGTTCACCCCCGTACTGGCGCTCAGCCGACTGAACATGGTGGTGGCCAACCTGCTGGTATCGCTGCAACGGCTGGCGGAAATCATGGATGAACCGGCGGTCATCGCCGATGCGCCCGGCGCCCGGGATTTGATTGTGCCCTTGCGGCAGGGAATTCGCATCGCCGGCTTGCAGTTCGGATATGACCGCAAGCAACCGCCGGTGTTGCGCGGCATAGACCTGGATATTCCCACCGGTACCTGGATGTGCATCATGGGCCCCAGCGGTTCGGGGAAGACCACCCTGCTGTATCTGCTGGCCCGCCTGCTGGAGCGCACCGCCGGCGATATCATGCTGGACGGCGTGCCGATCAATAAAATCCGGCTGGAATCGCTGCGGCAGCATATTGCGCTGGTGCCCCAGGAACCGCAGATACTCAGCGGGACCGTGCGCGA
>JAXGSX010000325.1:0-3825 GCA_040775225.1 Kiritimatiellia bacterium
AAGGCTGGTATGCCTCAGCGCGTTGGCCGGGTCCAGTGGAAAATCGCCGGGATCAACCACCAGGGCTGGCTGCTGGAAATCAAGGATGGCGGCCGGGATTTGTATCCCGCCATCAAGCGCCGGATCGCGGCCTCCATGGACTGCATCGCCCGCGCCGGCGGCGCCGAAAAATTTAAGAAATACGCCCTCCTGGAAGCCGAACGCCGGGGGTTGGACCTCAAGGGAAATCACCAGTTGGCCAACGACCTGCGCGTGGCGCATGACCTGGTGCGGCTGTCGTTGATGCGGCGGTTCGGCTGCTACCTCACCGAATCCAGCGTGCATAGCGCCGAGTACATGCCCTATTGGATCAAGCGGACGCATCCGGAACTGCTCGCGCAATTCGGCATTGCGCTTGACGAATACCCGCGGCGCTGCGTCCGGCAAATCAAAAATTGGCGTAAAATGAGCCGGGAATTGGTGAATAATCCCACGCTGCAGCATGCCCGGTCGCACGAATATGCCTCTCGCATCATGCAGGCCATGGAAACCGACGCGCCCGAACATATCGGCGGCAATGTGCTGAATACCGGCCTGATCCCCAATCTGCCGGCGGCGGCCTGCGTGGAAGTACCCTGCCTGGTGGACCGCAACGGCGTCCAGGGGTGTTATGCCGGCCCCCTGCCGGAAGCCTGCGCCGCGCTGAACCGCACCGCCATCAATGTCCACCTGCTGACGCTGGAAGCGGCTTTTACCCGCCGGCGCGATAGTGTTTACCAGGCGGCCCTCTGGATCCCCACACGGCGGCCGAGCTTTCCATGGATGAAATCGTGGAGCTGTGCGACCGGATGATCCGCGCCCATGGCAAATGCCTGCCGAAATTCCGGTGATCGGAGCAAAACAATGCAACATCCGCTTGCAGCGGCTGTGTGGTTTGCGGTATGCTGCTGTCAGCCGGCCTGGGCGCCGGCGGCCAATCCCACGGAGACGCACACCATGCATGAACATCGCAGCGGAACATGGACGCCGGGTTTGTCGGCGGAGGAGCAGACGACCCTTTTCGCCATCGCCGGCGATACCCTGAAGTGGTGCGTGCAGGGCCGGCCCGGCCGGTTCGACCTGTCGGCCTACCAGATCACGCCGAAACTGAAAACCGTGCTGGCCACGTTCGTCACCTTGAAAATTCACGGCGACCTGCGCGGCTGCATCGGCTCGCTGGAAGCCTGCGAGCCGCTCTACCTGTCGGTCCATAACAACGCTGTCAATGCCGCCCTGCGCGATCCGCGGTTCAGCCCGCTGCGGCAGGCAGAATTGCCGGAGGTGCGGGTGGATGTCTCCATCCTCAGCCCCTTGACCGCCATTGCGGGGCCGGAGGAATTTCAAATCGGGCGGCATGGCATCATCCTGAGCAAGGGCGGGCGCCGGGCCGTTTTCCTGCCCGAAGTCGCCATCGAGCAGCAATGGTCCCGCGAGGACACCCTGGAATATCTCAGCCGCAAGGCCGGACTGCCGTCCGATGCCTGGCGTCAGGGCGCAACCTTCCAGGTCTTCGAAAGCGTGGTGCTCGCGCGGGAATGAACCGGCATTTTCCCGGGTTGGAAATTTCAGGCCGGCGCCAGAATCAGACATGAAAATTTACATCATCACGGATTTGGAAGGGCCGGCCATGGTCTCGCGGTTCCAGCAGACCCGTGATTGGCAGGCCGCGCCCGAACTGAAACGCGAAGCCATGCTGCTGCTGACCGGCGAGATCAACGCCGCGGTGGACGGCATCCTGGATGCGTCGCCGGAAGCGGAAGTGATCGTCTGGGATGGCCATGGCGGCGGCGGGGTGGACATTATGTCGTTCCATCCCCGGGCGCAATTGATTGCCCGGGGGCCGATCCGGCCGCCGTACTACCTGGATGCTTCGTTCGATGCCTTGTTTTTCGTGGGTCAACATGCCATGGCCGGCACGCCGGATGCGCCTTTATGCCACACTTATTCCTCGAAGACCGTGGAATATTACAAGCTCAACGGCCGCTTGACCGGCGAGTTCGGCGCCCGGGCCGCCATGGCGGGAACGCTGGGCGTGCCGGCGGTTTTTATTTCCGGCGACGACAAGGCGGCCGCGGAGGCGCGGAACCTGGTCCCAAAAATTCATGCGGCGGTGGTCAAGCGCGGCCTGGGCCTGGAATTGGCGCTGCATTTGTCGCCGCCAGCCGCCCGGGAACTGATCCGGCGGACTGCCGCCGCGGCGGTCCGGGATGCGCAAAACATCCCCCCGGTCAAAATCCCCCCGCCTTATGAATTGGAAGTCCGCCTCAAGGAAGGCGCCCGGATGGACGGCTACCTGGCGCGCGGGGCGGAACGTGTGGATGAACACACGGTGCGTATGCGCAGCGACAATATTTGCGACCTGGCAATCTGAACCCTGAACCGTGAATCGAGAACCCTTGAACCGTGAATCCTGAACCCTTAACCCCTGAACCGTGAACCCTGAACCTTTCCCCCAAAAACACATTAAAGAAAGTCAAACCGATGGAATTTATTTGCACCTCAACGCGTACCCCGCAGATTGTGTCCGATCCCGCCGCGTCCGCGCCTGTCCGATTCGCCGCCGCCGAGCTGGCGCGTTACCTGGGCCTGGCGTTCGGCCGGGAAATCAAGGTGGCGGCCGAACCGGTGGCGGACGCACCGGTGATTCAGGTTGCCTGCGTGACCGATGAAACTCTGACGGATGAGGGCTACATCCTGGAGGCGGAGACCGCAGGTAAATTCAGCATCCGCGGCGGCGGCCCGGCCGGCGCCGTGTACGGCGTGTTTGAATTTCTCCGGCGTTATGCCGGCTGCCGGTTCAGCGGGTATGCCCCGGACGGCGAGCATGTGCCGCGTCTCGAGCGGCTGGCGATTCCCATGGGCGCGGTGCGGATGCGCCCGGAATTATGGTACCGCGGGCTGCAGTTTTCAACTTCGCCTTCGGAATTGGAATGGATACTCAAGCGGGTGGATTGGATGGCGAAAAACGGGATGAACTACGTCCTGGTCCATTTGCAGCCGGAAATGCCGCTGGACGATGTTGCCACATTTGACCCGGAAACCGGCCGCGTCGTGGCCCGCAACGAAAACCGTTTCACCAACGCCTGGTTCCGCCGCCATATGCTGCCTGCCATCACGGAGCGCGGGTTGAAGGTGGACATGAACCATCACAACCTGTTTTACTGGCTGCCGCCCGAAAAATATTTTTCCGAACATCCGGAATGGTACGCGCAGGGAGCCGATGGCGCTCGCAGCCGCGTGCCGGCGCAGCTTTGCCTCTGTACCAGCAACCGGGCGGCCGTGGCGGAGTTGACGAAGAACGTGCTCCAATACCTGCGGGAAAATCCCGAGACGCGGATTGTGGGCGTCATTCCCGAAGACGGCATTGGCATGTGCCGCTGTCCGGCCTGCCGCCGGCTGGATGCCGATCCGGGGGATGCCGACAAGCCATTTAACTCGCACCGGCAGCCGGAGGCCGAAAATCGCGGCAAATCCCGGCGCTATGCCCTGCTGCTGAACGAAGTGGCGCGGGCGGTCGCCCGGGAATTCCCGGGCGTCAAGGTCGGCGGCGCCGCATACGTGGACCTGCAATGGCCGCCGCGCGACGTGCAATATGAAAAAAACATCGTCATCTGGATGGCAATCTACTGGCGCTGCGCCGTGCACGAACTGGCGCCGGATGCCTGCCGGATGAACCGGTTTTTCCTGGACATCCTGGATCAATGGCGCCGTACCCAGCCTTGTGAACTGATTTTATACGAGTATTACATGGGCATGAATGCCCAGAAAGGCCTGCCGTACCCCATGGCGGATGTCATCATCCGGGAA
>JAXGSX010000326.1:0-3797 GCA_040775225.1 Kiritimatiellia bacterium
GCCGGCCTCCAGGATCGCATGGCTGTAACGCCGGTTGGCGGGCACAACCAATTCCAGGGCATCCCAATCCGGCCGGTAAAAGAACTCGATGGTGCCTGAGCGCCCCGGGAAATTTTCGTAACCGGCATCCAGGCTGCCGGCGCCGCGCGGGAATGCGTAGTCCACGCGCCCGGTCAGCGCCAACCCCTGTCCGAACCGGCCCGGCGCGAAGGGCGGTTCCGCGCCATCATTTGTGTCTGGAACATTGTCCGGCATGGCGGAGGCCGGCATGGATTTTGCCGGCACAAACAAAGCCGCCGGGGTGAGATAGGCTGCATACGGCGGGAGATTGATGAACTTGACCAGCGCGGGGAAGTCGGCCTCGATTTTCCACGGCCCGGGGTGACTTCCGGCGGCGGGCAAAGTCAATTCGCCGCAGGATTTCCCGGTTTGGTCCGCCACCGGATGACCGCCGGCGTCGGTGATCCGCACCGGGCTGCCGGCAAAAAGCTTGACCTCCGCCAGGGACGCATCCACCGCAAAATAAAACGCGCCGGGAGCCTCCAGGCCGGCCTTGCCGAGCCAGAAACCGTCCGGGCATTCCAATACGATCTGCGCGGCATCGGTATGGCTGATGGCAAACCCGGCCGGGCCGGCGGGATTGTCCAGTCCCAGGCGGTAATCGCCGGCCGGCAAGCCGGCGGGCAATTCAAGCCGGGCGTAAAATGTTTTCAACCCGTAGGCGAACGGGTCGGGTATGCCCTGCTGGCTGGCCGACATGTTAAAAGGCGCGGGCTGCAAATCCGGCCCCAGGACGCGCAACTTCAGTTCAGCGGACTGGGCAACCTGGAACACGCCTTCGATCCGCAGCGCCTGGCCCGCTGGTTTACGCACAACCACCCAGGCGTTGCTTGGTGCATCATGATACTTGCGCAGGACGGGGAACGGCGCCGCGGTTGGCGCCGCCGTCTCCGCCAGCGCCTTTAAAATCACCGGCGTGCTCAGGCAGGCGTGGTAATTGAAATGCGTGGCATACCGGATCATTTTTCCCGTGCGGGCCTCGGGCGGCAAGGCCAGGTCTTCCGCCAGGGTGGACTGGAAATCGCGCATGGCCATGCGGTTGGACAGGAAGGCGATCTTGAGGTATTTGTCGTCGCCGGTCAGCCAGTAGCCAACCACATTCTCCCACCCCACCGTGCTCTGGTATTCAAACGGCGACGACTGCTGCAGGAAGCGGAATTTATACTCGATGATTTTTTCCATGCCCTGCCGGGCCAACTCATCGCCGGTCAGCCGGTAATAGTCGTACAGGGTGACCAGGTTGCGCCCGGTCTTGTAGAGCGGCGAAGGGGACATTGCCTCGTAAACCCCGCAGGGGCTGTCCAGATCAATGAACTGATGCGCCAGCGACCGCGCCATTTTGCCCAGGACCGGATCCCAAGCCATTGAATAAAGGGCGGTGATGTAGCGCAATTCCACCACCCCGCGATGCGGCGCCGGCGTCTGGAGGAAGTCGTATTTTTTCAGGGCCTCCGCGTGCATCTCCGCCAGTTCCAGCGTCTCCCAGTCGCCGGAAAAATAAAAATGGCACAGGTGATTGAAAATATCCACGCCCGAACCGCCGGAGACCTTGCCGCTGCCCCAGCCCCAGTAGAAGGGCAGATCGTCAAACGGCCGCCCTTTCAGGTCCAGGTCCCGGGAGATCACGGCCGAGGCGAAACCGCCCCGGACCTTGCGGGTGACGGCCTTGAATTCGGGCCATTGGGAAGTTTCCGACAAACCGGCCTGACCGGCCGTATCCCAATGGTGCATGACCATGTCGCCGGCAAAACGGTTGAACCGCTCACCGTATTCGAAATATTTTCGTTCTCCGCTGCGCGCGTAGAGGCTCCAGACATGGCGCCGCAGGTGGTAATCAATCAACCCGTTGCACCGGAACCAACCGGGGCCTGTGACATTCGGGCAGCGTCCGAAGGCGATATAACCGGTCTGAGGGAAAACCACTTCGCCATAAAGCATCCGGTCGAAAAAATCCGAGATATAAGCTTCCTCGCGCGGAAATTTGCCGGCATCCTTTGGCAGCATCGGCGCGCCCAGGACGCCGGCGCGGCAAGTCCATTGCGGATCGGGCAAGGCCAGCACGCGCCGCGCCGCAGCCGCCGCATACTTGGCGCGGGCCGCGGGCGGAGTTCCGCCGTCAAACGGCAGGAGCCACAGGGTGTGGGTTTTGGCGGAGGCCGAGGCGTCGCTGTAGATTTCCGCGAGCTGCTCCGGGGTAATGGCCGCATTTTTGCACCACTCGCCCCAGTATTCCCGGACCAGGGTGGCGGCGCGGAAATCCAGTTCGCGCCCGGAGCGGCCGGCCCAGAGATGCACGGTGATGCCGTCCGGTGTGACGGTAAACTCCTTGGGGAACTGGCGCGCGAAATCGCGCAGGGTCACGCGCAACCCGCCGGCATCTCCGTCCAGGCCGCACCAATTGCCGCAGGCGGCGCCGGAGGCGATCTCGCGCTCGGCGCCGCCGGCGCGCAGCGTCAGCGCGAAATGCGAGTTCGTGGCCAGGAAATGGGGATAATCGTCCTGCAGCATCCAGGCCTCGTCGCCCGGCCGCAAAGGCGCTTCCGCCGGCGGCGCGGCGCCATCCGCAGCCGTCTCGAACACCGCCTGGCGGCCCTGGAAGCCGGCGGGGAATTCCAGGCCGATATCCTTAAACCAGATGCGGTTGGTGTCTTCGGTCAGCACCAGGCGGTGCACCAGTTTGACGAACGGGGAGCCGCCGAAAAAGTGCAGCCAGACGATGCCGCGCGCGACGCGTTCGCCGTCTTCGGCGACATACCAACCCTCCCGCCGCACCACCGTCCAAAGCGGCCCCTGCACCTTGAAAGAAGATTCCATTTCGCTCAATGGGCCGCCCAGGCGCGCCCGCCGTCCATGCTGGTCCACCGTGTACGCGCCGCGGCCGCCCTGCTGGACCAGGGCAGCGCCAGGCGCTGCTTTGAAACGCATCTCCGAAATCAACGGCTCATCATCCAAAAGCAGGAAGCGCGCCGGCCCGGTGTCAATTATCAGCCGGCCCTCGGTTTTTTCAGCCGTGATGCCGGAGGTCTCGCCGCCGGCCGGCTGCCCGCCGGTCAAAAAATACTGCCCGGCCGGACTGGCATTGAAGTGCAGCAAAAGCCAGCGGATACTCCGGTCGGCCAGCCAGGTCGCCGCCGGGGTGGCCTGGGAGGGCACCGGCTGTCCCGCGGCGTTTTCCAATCGCAACCCGGCGGCATCCTGGAGCATGCCCTGTGGGAACGGCACGCCGCAGACCATCGGCCAAGCACGGTCCAGGCCGGAAGGATTGTCAATTTGGATGGGTATTTTCCGGTCCAGGTCCGCCAGGGCGGCCTGGGCCAGGCTCAACACGAAAACTCCCGCCAGCCGTCCAACACGGCCCGCCGTAAGATGTAGGCATTTACGCATCGCGCATCTCCTTAAAAATGATCCATATCCCAGAAAATGTAGTTGGAGGAGCGCAGCCGGTCAAGCAGGCCGTCCGTCGTGCGCATTTCCAGCTTGTCGGAGATCAGCTTGAACAATCCGCAGTACAAGGCTTCCTTCCGGATATAATATTTCTGCCGGCGCATTTCGTCCAGGGTCGGCGGCTTGGAATGACCGGCGATATAATCGAACAATTCCGGGAGGAAAAAACTGAACTTGAGTTCCGGGGCGGACTTCTCGGCAAAGATGGCGCGCGCCACCGCCGCCAGGGAATCCGGCTGCCCGGGGTCCCACCCCATTTCGCAGACTTCATCCGCGCCTTTCCAGACGAAATA
>JAXGSX010000327.1:0-3786 GCA_040775225.1 Kiritimatiellia bacterium
CAAGTCCAGTCGCACAGTTCGCTGCAGCCGATCGCGGACAGGTATGCCGCCCATGCCAACGGGTATATCTTCTGGGTCTATCTGGCGCGGCGGTTATTGCATGGCCGCCTTTTTGCCGGCGCGGCCTGGCCGGCCTGGGCCGGCTGGGGTTTGATTCTGGCCATGCCGGTGGCGAATTCCATGTTCCAGCTTTACGAAGGCGGCTCCAGCGCGTTCAACTGGTTCTGGGCCGTGGCGGGCATCGTGGTTTTTGCCGCGGTGGAGCGCCCCTGGCCGGCGGACCGCCAGGTGACCGCGGCGTTGCTGGCGCTGCTGGCGGGATGGAGCGTTTCCATCTCCGTAGGCGCGATTTACCCGACGCTGGCCGGCGGCTTTCTGGCCGCGGTTTTGCTGGCGCAGGGCGCGCCGCTGTTGCGC
Organism: Kiritimatiellia bacterium; assembly: GCA_040775225.1. GTDB lineage: Bacteria > Verrucomicrobiota > Kiritimatiellia > JAAZAB01 > JAAZAB01 > JAXGPF01. Next base: position 418 of record JAXGSX010000327.1, read on the forward strand.
CCGCATCCGCGCCTTGCGTCGCTGATGCTGGCCGCCATTGCCGGTCTGGCCGCATTCTGTTTCTGGCATGGCCGTCAGGCGTTCGTTTACATGGAAAAGCCGGCCGCCGGCCTGACGCAGCCGCTCGACAGTGTGTTTCCGGGGGGCGGCAAACTGCGCACCAATCCCAATACCTACAAATTCCTGCTGGACTTGCAGCGCGCCGTGAAAGTCGCCGAGGGACTGGACCGGCCATACGCCATCCTGCCGGATGTGCCGGGCTACTGGGCGGCGGCGGAACAAATCAATCCGTTGCCGATCGATTGGGCCAAGGATACGGAATTAAAACATCCGGCCGTCATGCGGCGCCTGCTGGCGTCCATTGACCAACAGCGCGGCATGGTTACCTTCCTGGTCCAAAAATACGAGGCGTTTCCGCTGCGTTATGGATTTCGGAAGTTGACCGACAACATAAAATTCGCGGCAGCGCTGCATGTGCGCCGCAATTTTACCAAAGTTGCCGATACCGATTGCTTTGAGCTTTATCAATGAATTCCAACCCGCCATCAACCCCCGCCGGCCGCCTGGCCGATTGCCTGCAGGCGGTTTTGTTTTTGACGCTGGCCCCGGTGCTGGCCCACCTGGCGTTTTCCTGGATGGGATTCAATGCCGGCGATCATGGATTAATCCTGGCCGGCTGCCGGCGGGTTCTCGAAGGGCAATGGCCCTGGCGCGATTTCACCGCATGGCATCCGCCATTGCCGTACCTGCTGCATTTGCCGCTGGCAGCGCTGGGCGGTGACCGGGTTTTCTGGTGGGCGCGCCTGGCGGTCTGGTTTGAATTGGCCGCGGCCGCCTGGTGCGCGGCCGCGCTTGTCTGCCGCCGCTGGTCCCTGGAGCCGCGTCGGCAAATGCAGCCGCTGCTGGCCCTGACCGCCCTGGCGGTGTCTGCCCATAATTTCCCGCTCGATTTGCATCCCACGCTGGATGCCTGGTTTTTTTGCGCCATCGGATTATGCCTGGTTGACCGCGGTGGGTTGACGGCGAAAACCTTCGGCTATCTGGCATTGGGGTTAGCCGTGGTTTGCCGGTTGAGTTTTGTGCTGCCCGGGGCGGCGGCGCTGCTGGTATGCGGCGGCTGGCGGCGCGCGCGATTCTGGCTTTGCCTGCTGCTGCCGGCGCTAGGCCTCGCGCTCTGGCTGGGAATCGCAGGCTTGCTGCCCGAAGCCGTCGCCCAGATGTCAGCCGGGGAGAACTGGGCGACGGGCATCAGATGGCTGCGTTACCGGGGAGGCGGGTTTATTCTGGCAGGCTACCTCGGAATGCGTTTGCTCTGGAGGGAGCCGCCGCTAAACTGGCCGCGTCCGGCGGCGCGGGCGGCGGGCTGGCTGTTGCTGGGATGCTGGCCGGTCTGGCGGACTTGCCTCGGGTTGGCCCAAGGCAAGCTGCATTTTGATGCCTTCGGCCTTTTTTGGCTGGCGGCCGGCGTTTTCACCTATCTGGCGCTGGATAATCGCCGCCGGCAGCCGGAGTCCCGCAGGATATTGCTCCTGTGCCTGGCGGCGGCGGCTGCGGCCACCCCGGGCACAATCTATTTCCCCAGCCCCGCACTATGCGCCGGCAGCTTGCTCCTGGCAACTTCAGCCTGGCTGCTGGCGTCAACGAGACCGCGGGTGCGCGTCGGCCTGGCATTGTTTATGGCTGTGTTAATGGCGTCGGCCATGAGCCGCGGCCGCATGGAACATGCCTGGTATGAACAACCGGCATCCCGCCTCACACGCCCGCTGGCGGCGGTGCTGCCGGGCGGCGCGGGCATTATGGTGAATTCCAACGTGTATGCCTTTCTGTCCGATTTCCGGCAAGCCCGCGAAATCGCCGTGGCGGAAGGACGGCCGCTGGCGGTCATTCCCGAAATTCCCGCCTATTGGGTGCGCGCCGCGCAAACCAACGGCATGCCTGCCGATGCCCTGGCGGCGCCGCGCTATGCTTCCACCAACCTGGCCGGGAGGCTTCAGGCCGAGACGCTCGCGCGGGCTACAAACATGACCGTGCTGATGCAGAAAACGCACGGCTTGCGCCTTGATTTGGGCCTGCGGCGCCTGCCTGGCCGTTGGAACAGCCAGGTGGCGCGGCATTTGTCGCGTAATATGCGGAAAGTCGGCGAAACCGATAGTTTTATAGTTTATGCGCCGCCGCCGGCCAAGACGGAATGACCGGCAACGCGTTAAAATTCACATGCATGCGTGCTGAGGCCTGGATGCCGCCCTCAGCGTGATTTTCAGGGAAACGATCTCTAGTCAAGGCGCCAAGGCCAGCAAACCAGGCAAACCGCAGATTGCCGAATGTTGCTATCCGAATAATGAACCTGAATCCGTGACGGGACTTTATGTTGTAAAGATAATGTTCGCATAAACAACAATTTATGGCATTTTAAAATATCACCTGAAACGCACGACGCTGTTTGACGGGAAAACCGCCCTGCGGGTGAGGCCATTATGCCGCATCTGCTTTGTTGCGAAGGATTCGCGGTATATGAATACAGCGTCATCCTTCGCGCCGCGCATCTGCGGCATACTGGCCTCATCACGGATTCAGGATGAAGAAAATAACTTCGATCTTCTGCAGTTCATTATTCGTCAATTTGCCTTCCTGCACAGCTTCTTCCTGGAGCCGGGACGCCCCCGTCCCGGTTCTGCTCCAACGGATTGTCGGGACGGGGCGTCCCGGCTCCAAAAAGGCAACAGAGCCAATTTCAAAAGTATTATGAATTCTGACTCCTGAATCCTGAATTCATTCAAAACGTGAGTTTTGAAATTTGCTCTGTTTTGTCATTTTGGAGGGACGATTGCCCCCCCGTCCGGGGCTTTTGAAATCAACGCATATTATGCTCGACTAAATTTGAATGTTTGTGAAATACTAACCCCGTTAATGGATATGACGGATTTGCATGGACTGCCGGAAACAGCTCCTGCGCGTATTTGCCTGAAAATTGCTTTTTGGGCGTATTTCCTCCATACTGAGGCGCGATGAATAATAAAGCTAAATTTCCCGGAATGCTGCTGGCTTCGGCCGCGGTCATCCTGTTCGGTTTGATCATGTTCCGGTCGGCGGCGCCTTCAGGGGCAATCCTGTTTTCCACCGACAACAACATCGGCCACAACGCCATGATCAAATCCTTTCTGCCGGCCGCCTTTTGGGGCTGCTGGTATGATTCCATCCTGGCCGGGCAGGGGGAGTATATTCCGTCCGGCCTGACTTTCGGCCTGCTGGCATTGATGTCGCCGGTGTTTTACACCGATTGGTTTCATGCCATTTGCCTGTGCGGCGCCTCGATTTTCCTGCTGATGTATCTGCGCCGGGAGGGGCTTGGCTGGGCGGCCGCTGCCTTGG
>JAXGSX010000328.1:0-3770 GCA_040775225.1 Kiritimatiellia bacterium
GGCGGCGCCGGCAGCCGCGGAGGCTTTTTTCAGTTTGCCGCCGGATGCCGGGTACTGCGCGTTGCATGCCGCCGCGGCCGCAGCGCCCGCCACGCGTACGGAAGAAATCCGGCTGGCGCGCAACTGGATGATGTTTTTCCTCGGCCAATACCGGCAAACTGTCAAACTGGCAGGACCGCTATGATCCTCCCACCCTTCACGGATTCAGCATGCAAATAAAATTCAATCGTTGGCCGGCATGGACCGCCGCCGGGTTGCTGCTGTTTTTTTTCGTCTGGCCGCTTCTGCAAACCATCCGGGGCGCCGTATGGCTTGATGGCCGCTTAACCGCGGTTTTTATCCGGGATGCGCTGGGCAACCCGCTGTACCGCGAAGGATTGCTCAACAGCCTGGCGCTGGCTTGCGTCATAACCGGCATGGTGATAGCGCTGGGTCTGCCGCTGGCCTGGCTTGGCGCGCGCTGCGATTTCCCCGGACGCGCGGCCTTGAGCGTGCTGATTCTGGCGCCGATGATCATGCCGCCGTTCGTAGGCGCGATCGGCATGCGCCACATACTGGGCCAGTATGGCGCCCTGAATGCCATCCTGGTGCGGCTGGGCGTTACCGATTGGGCACACGCCGCGGATTGGCTGGCCCGCGGCCGGTTCTGGGCGGTGGCGGCCACGGCGGCGCTGCATCTCTACCCGATTTTTTATCTGAATGCCCAGGCGGCCATCAGCGGTATGGACCATTCGCTGACTGAGGCAGCGGCCAATTTGGGGTGTGCCGGCTGGCGCCGGTTCCGGCGCGTTACGCTGCCGTTGATCATGCCGGGCCTGTTCGCCGGCGGGATCATTGTCTTCATCTGGGCGTTCACGGAATTGGGCACGCCGCTGATGTTCGATTACAACCGCGTGACTGCCGTCCAGATTTACAATGGTTTGAGCGATATTGGCGCCAGCGCCGTCCCGTACGCGCTGGTGCTGGTGATGCTGGCTATTTCGGCGTTGTTATATGCCGCGGCCCGCGGAATGTTCGGCCGAACAGGGCAGTCCTTTTCCGGCCGGCCCGGCCCGCCGCCGCCGCCCCGCCCTCTTGCCGGCGCCGCCGGCTGGTGCGCGGCCGGATTTTTCATCCTGGTATTCCTGCTCGGCGCCTTGCCCCACCTGGGGGTAATCTTGAACAGCGTCAGCCAGGCATGGTATCGCACGTCGCTGCCGTCCATCTGGACCGGGCAGCATTACCTGCATGCGCTTGGGCATGAATTGACATTGCCCTCAATCCGCAACAGCCTGCATTACGCCGCGGCGGCCACGGCGCTGGACCTGTGCCTGGGTTTGGCAATCGCTTACACCCTTACGCGCACCGCATGGCGCTGGCGCAACTGGTTGGATACGCTGGCAATGCTACCCCTGGCCGTCCCGGGCATCGTCATGGCCTTCGGCTACCTGGCAATCAGCCAGCCCGGCCGCCTGCTGGCGCCGTTTAATCCCGGCGCCAATCCCGCGGTTTTGCTGATTATTGCCTACACGGTGCGCCGTCTGCCGTACATGACCCGGGCCATCGCCGCCGGGTTCCAGCAGACGCCGCCCGCGCTGGAAGAAGCGGCCGCCTCGCTGGGGGCTTCTCCCGCGCAAACCATCCGGCGCATTACCCTGCCCGCCATCCGGGTGCATCTGCTGGCCGGCTGTATCCTGGCTTTCAGTTTCGCCATGCTGGAGGTCTCAGATTCCCTGATGCTGGCGCAGCGCCAGATGCACTTCCCGATCACCAAGGCGCTCTATGAACTGGCGCAAATCCTTGGCGATGGCCGGTATATTGCCGCCGCCCTGGGAGTCTGGGGAATGGTGTTTCTGCTGTTGACCCTGGTCAGCGCCGGCCGGTTGCTGGGACGCCGGCTCGGGCAGGTGTTCCGGTTCTAGTTGCAAGGCGCAGGCAAACCCGCGCCGCCGATTTTTTCCAGGGGCTCGCGCACGCACATGCTGCGCGCGCTGTCTATTCGGCGCAGGGGCGCCAGCCAACGGGCGGCATTCACGATCACGCGCTGCACACTGGCGTCGTGCAGCGTCGGATAGGTTTCGTGGCCCGGGCGGAAATAAAAAATGCGTCCGTGCCCGCGCTCGAAAACGCAGCCGCTGCGGAAAACCTCGCCTCCCTCGAACCAGGAGACAAAGATCAACTGGTCCGGCGCGGGAATATCGAAACGCTCGCCGTACATCTCCTCGTGCGGCAATTCGAAATAATCGCCAATGCCGGCGGCAATGGGATGGTTGGGCGCCAGGTTCCACAGGCGTTCGCGCTCGCCGGCCACCCGCCATTTGACCGTGCAGTTGGTGCCCAGCAGCCGCCGCGCAGGTTTGGAACCGTGGGCGGAATGCAGCAAGATCAAGCCCATGCCCTCGAGGACATGCTTCTGCACCGCCGCGGCAATTTCATCGCTGACCGCCTGGTGCGCCGTGTGGCCCCACCAGATCAGGACATCGGTGTTTTCCAGCACGCCTCCGCCCAAGCCGTGGTCCGGTTCGTCCAGGGTGGCCGTGCGCACATCAAACCCGCCGTCCCGGCGGAGCGCCCCGGCTATCACCGCGTGCATACCTTCGGGATAAATCCGGCGCACTTCCTCCTTGTTTTTTTCATGCCGGAATTCGTTCCAAACCGTCACCCTGATTTTTGCGGTCATGCCTGGTCTCCTTATCCGTGGATTCATTAACCGGTCAATAATTGACTACCCGAGAAGCCATTAATAATCAAGCATATATTGTAAGTGTCCGGTGTTCAGAACGCGAGATGTCCGGTGTTCAGTGTTCCGGCGTAAAACCATAAAACCCTCAAACTTAAAACCTACAAACGCAAGTTTTGAATTTTGCCCAACCAGAAAATTTAACGCATTGACAAGGATGGGTAAAACCGTTTTACTCTTCCGCCGGATGCGCGCGGGCAATGCGCGCCGGACTGTTTTTCATCAATCCAAGCACGGGGAAAATCATGAACATCTCGCTCTGGGATTATTATCAACGATTGGCCGATAGAATCGGCGCCAAGGCCATGGCCGGCGTTCCCAGCCGGGCGGAATGGACCAAAATCCGGCCGCGCCTGGTTCGTGAATATTTCCAGTCCATGGGTCTTGATCCCCTGCCCGATTACCGCAGCGCGGAATTCCGCGATGGCGGCGTCTGGCGCGGCCGGGGCTTCCAGACGCAGCGCATCGCCTGGCAAATCCTGCCGGACTGCTGGAACAGCGCCTGCATTTACCGGCCCGACCCCATGCCGGCCGCGCGGGCGCCGGCGGTGTTGTACACCAGCGGACACAGCACGCACGGCGTTTATTACGCTCAACGCCACGCCATCATGTGGGCGCGGCGCGGATACGTGTGCATGGTGTTTGATACATTCGAGCAAGGCGACAATCCCGGCGACCACCACGGCCTCTGTTATCACCGCCGGCCGGATTGGGTTTCCATGGGCTTCACCGCCGCGGGCGGCGAGTTGTGGAATTCCATCCGCGCGTTGGACATATTGGAGCAAACCCCCGGCGTGGACCCGGCTAAAATCGGGGTCACCGGCAATTCCGGCGGCGGCGCCCACTGTTTTTTCCTGGCGCTGGCCGATGAACGGATCAAAGCCGTTGCCTCCTCCTGCGGCGTGGTGCGTCCCAGGTACTTTTTTGAACGGCAGCACCTGCTGACGCACTGCGATTGCATGTGCTATCACAACCTGTTCCAGCGCGATCCGATCGAGTTCGGCTGGCTGTTCGCGCCCCGGCCGCTCCTGTTGTGTTTTGCGATGGAAGA
>JAXGSX010000329.1:0-3767 GCA_040775225.1 Kiritimatiellia bacterium
CGACCAACTATGTGCATGTTTCATGGCAACCGTCCGAACGCACCGTGAGCTACGACATCTACCGGTCTTTCATCAACAACACCGGCACGGCGCAATATGTCACCACGGTCGCCGGCACGAACTTCGCCGACCACGCCGTCCTCGCCTTCCCGGGGCGCACGCATTATTACTGGGTGAACGCCGTCAACGCCGTCGGCTGGCACAGCGCGTTCAGCGACGGTGACGGTTACGCCAATGCCGGAGGCATCCCGCCCAACATGCCTCTGAACCTGACCGCCGGCAAGGGTTTGACTTCCACCAATGTGCCGCTGGCCTGGGATACCGCCAATTACGATGTGACGGCTTACGTCATCTACCGGCATACCGAGTCCAATTACCTGGATGCCGCGCCCATCGCCACCAACGGCGCAGTCACAAGCTATAACGATCGCGGTTCCGTGCCGTTCAAGCCTTACTATTACTGGGTCAGAGCCACCAATCAATACGGGTTCAGCGGCTACAGCGCCATGGATTTCGGTTACACCGTGCTGCTCCCGCCCCTGTCGGTCACGGCCACCGTGGAACTTACCAACCGGGTGTATGTCACGTGGGAGATTGAATCCACCAATGCCACCAGTTACAAAATTTACCGCGGCGTCACCGCCGATCCTTCCGGTGCGGTGGAACTGGCCGAGGCCCCCTACCTCGGACCGGGCGACACCAACTTCACCGACTTCAGCATCACCCTGGGCAGCGAGTATTATTACTTCGCCCGCGCGTGCAACATATACGGCGCCAGCGATTTCAGCCCCCCATCCCAACGGGGCGGCACTTTCCCGCTGCCGCCAAGCAACCTGGAAGCCTCGGACGGGTTTTACACGGACATCATCCGGGTGACCTGGAATCCTTCGCCTTCGCCGGGAACGCTCGGTTACAATGTTTACCGCGCCACCACGTTTGATCCTAATTACGCCGAATTGATCGGCGACACCGACGGCATCTGCGTTTACAGCGACGACAATTGCGAGTTCGGGCGGCGCTACTATTACTGGGCGGCCGCCACCAACCGGCTGGGCCACAGCAAGTTCAGCGGTTTGACTTCCGGCTGGCGCCCCATGCCGGCGCCGGCGTCCATTTCCGCCACGGTCGGCACTTCCACCAGCGGCATCACGGTGGCCTGGAGTTCCGTGCCGAACGCCGACCGCTATGAAATCTGGCGCAACACCAGCAATGCCTCCAACACGGCGGAAAAGGTGCAGAATGACTGGCCGACAACGACTTACCATGACACCGAAGTGACTTCCGGCGTGCGGCACTATTACTGGGTCAAGGCCAAGAACAACGAATTCGCCAGCGCTTTCAGCCGTTCGGCCAACGGGTACCGCTCGGAAGGCCCCGTGGACCTGGCGGCGCGAGCTTTAACCTGCCATCCCAGCGTGCTGGTCCCCGGCGCGCATCCGGAAGCGATGGGCTTCGAATTCGCCAATCTCGGCCCCAACAGCATGACCGGCGCCAACGCCCGGGTCACCGCCGAATTCTTCCTGTCTCCCACCGAAGCATTCAACCCGGCCACGGCCAAGCGGATGGGGACGCTGCAATTGAACCTGCCGGTGAACGCCGGACATTCCCGGCTTTATACGTTGAACGCCGGGGACCTGGCCCAACTGACCGTCCCGCAGCTCACCCTGGGCGCTTATTACATCTTCATGTATATCAACCACGTTCCGCCTTCAACCTGGAGCGACCCTTATCTGGGCAACAACCGCGTCCGGCGCACGGGCAAACCGCTGGTAATCAATGCCACGGGCGGCGGCATGCAGTCATGGAACGACTACGACGGCGATGGCAAGTCCGACCCGGCGGTTTACCGCGCCGCGGACGGGCGCTGGCGCGTATGGTTCTCCGGGGCGGGATATTCGGAGATCACTGCGGCCGGCCTGGGCGGGCCGGATTACATCCCGGTGCCGGCGGACTACGACGGCGACGGCAAAACCGATCCGGCCGTTTACCGCGCCTGGGACGGGCGCTGGCGCGCCTGGCTTTCCCGCTCCAATTACGCGGAAGCCTCCGGCGCGGGCATGGGCGGCGCCGATTACCTGACCGTGCCGGGCGATTACGACGGCGACGGCAAGGCCGATCCGGCAATCTACCGCGCGGCGGATGGACGCTGGCGCATCTGGCGTTCGGGGTTTGATTACGCCGAGACTTCCTACCAGCGCGGCGGACTGGGCACAACTCCCGTGCCCGGCGCCTATGATTATGACGAAAAAACCGATCCGGCCGTTTACAACATGAATGCCGCCAGTTGGCGCATCTGGCTTTCCGCCTACGGTTATGCCGAGCATAATGTGAACCAATGGGGCGGCGAGCATTTGACGCCCGTCCCGGGCGACTACAACGGCGACGGCCTGACGGACCTGGCCATTTACCATAACACCATGGGATACTGGTTCATCAATGACATCAACGAACAGCAAATCCTCTGGGGCGTGTACTGGGGCGGCGCCGATTTCTATCCCGTGCCCGGAGATTACGACGGCGACGGCGCCATGGATCTGGCAGTCTATCATACCGCTTCCGGGCAATGGTTTGTCCAGACCGTCGCGGGCAATATTCTCGCCTACGGCGTGACGCTGGGCGGGCCGGATTACATTCCCGCCGGCAAATGCAACGGGTTCTGAAAAATTCACCGCAAAGAACGCCAAGACCGCTAAAGGACGGAAACCCATGAACTCCGGAAAAATAAATTTCCCGTCTTTACGTCATTGCTGTCCTTTGCGTCCTTGGCGCTTTGACTCCGCCGCCGCCTTCACCCTCGTGGAACTGATGGTCGTACTGGCCATCATCGCCGGGTTGATGCTCCTGATGGTGCCCAACGTCCGCCGGCACCAGGCCCGCGCCCGCTCGACCCAATGCCAGAACAATCTCCGCCAGTACGGCATCGCCATGGCGCAATACATGGTCGAGTGGAACGGATATTTTGTTTTCCCCGGCGGGCGCGGCGCCAGCAGCATCGGGCGTGTACATACGAGCTCCGACTACGATGCTTCGGGCTACACCGCCCTGCGGTCGCACGGGGCGCGGTCGGGCAGCGATGGGCATGTCTGGGGAGATTTTGTCGCCGGTTATGTTCCGACGCCTGAAATCACCGGCGATTTCCTGCGTTCCGGCCAGAATTGCGTCCGCATCTGCCCCGAGGTAACGCGGGAAGTGTTTTTGCCGACGGACCCCAAGCACAAGGGCTACCGGACGGAAATTCGTGATGACATAGGCGAAGTTTCTTTCACCGATTTTGAAATTGACTACTCCACGTCCGAAACACTTTACCAAAGCGAAACCGAGGTGCATTTTGAACCGTATTTCACCACCTACGGGATCAACCAGGTGCGATTGGGCGCAAATGGCCAAGTCGGTTCTCCCGCCGCCTACCGCCGCCCGAGTTCCAATATTCCCAGCCGCGTGGTGGCCTTCATTGATTGGAATGCCGAAGAAGGCTGGGGCGCGAACATCGTGCCGACGAATAATGTCTGGCAATACGACGGCCAGGACCGCGAGGGCAACGAGGTGAAACAAGGCGACCCCAAGGATGGCGAATGGTGGCACACCGAAATCGGGTTCTATCATCCCGGCAGGTCCAACGACCTCGTGGCGAATTACGTGGCCATGGACGGCAGCGTCCACAGCGTCAGTTCCAACGAAATCTCAACTAATTTTTTCCGCTAACCATGTTTTGGCAGGGCGGGCTGCGCTGGCGGCAATGCGCCCTACCTTTTATCCGGAACGGCGCG
>JAXGSX010000330.1:0-3738 GCA_040775225.1 Kiritimatiellia bacterium
CCATTCCAGCAGTTCGTTGCGGTCGGCATGGGCGGAAAATCCCTCAATGCGTTTGACAGGCGACTGGACTTCCACTGATTCGCCGAACAGTCGGACTTTTTTGGCGCCATCCAGGATGACGCGGCCCAGCGTTCCGTGGGCCTGGTAGCCGACAAACAGAATGGTGCTCTCCGCGCGCGGAAGATTGGTTTTCAGATGGTGCTTGATGCGGCCGCCGGTGCACATGCCCGAGCCGGCGATGATGATGGCCGACCCGCGGATGCGGTTGATGGACTTGGATTCCGCCGTCGTCCGGGTCAGGTGCAGATTGGGAAAATGCTCCATCAGTTTCCCGCCTTGCAGCAAAGCCTTGGTTTCGCGGTCGAACAGCTCGGGATGGCGTTTAAAAACCTCGGTGACGCTGATGGCCATCGGGCTGTCCACGAAGATTTGCAGATGCGGTATGCGGTCTTCCTGAATCAGCTTTCCCAGGAAATACAGCAGTTCCTGGGTGCGTTCCACGGCGAAACTGGGAATAACGATGTTGCCGCCACGCGTGACGGTGTCGTTGATGACTGCTGCCAGCTCGCCGGGAATGTCGGCGGTATTGCCGTGAAGGCGGTCGCCGTAGGTGGACTCCACCTGGATGTAATCGGCGTCCAGCGCGGGGTCCGGATCGCGCTGAATGGGCAGATTCTTCCGGCCCATGTCGCCGGACAGCAGCACGCTGCGCGCCGCGCCGTCCGTGTCGCGCAGTTCGAGGCGCAGAAAAGCGGAGCCGAAAATATGACCGGCCTCGTAAAACGCGGCCGTAACGCCCGGCGCGATTTCCACCGGCCGGCGGTAAGGCGCCTCGCGCAACAGGGCCAGGGTTTTTTCCACATCGGCGACATCATACAGCGGCTCATAGGGATACGGGCTGACCCGGCCTTCGCGTTCATGGCGTTTCTGCTTGAACTTGATGTCTTCCTCCTGCAACCGCGCGGAATCGAGCATGATAATTTCCGCAATCTCCCGGGTGGCCGGGGTGCAGTAAACCGGTCCGGCAAATCCTTCCTTCACCAGGCGCGGCAGCCGCCCGCAATGGTCTAGATGGGCGTGCGTCAGCACCGCCGCATTGATGGTTTGCAAATCCTCCGGCAGCGGCTCCCAGTTGCGTTTTTTCAATTCGCGTTCCTGGTACATCCCGCAATCCACGATAACCCGGGCCCGGTTGGTGCTGAGCAGGGTGCAGGATCCCGTAACATTCTTCGCCGCGCCGTAATATTTTATTGAAATTGACATTTCATCTCCGGTGTGGTTGTGCCGTCTGTCCGCGCTATTCCGCACAAGTCATGGATGGCTGCCGGAAGCTCCGTGTTCCGCATCGTAATCCCTGATTTTTGCGCGGATGGCAGCTTCGGCTTCCTGGTAAATCTCGCGGATATCCGGATCGTTGAAATTGTAAACGCGGTCATCAAATTGCGTAGTAGCCAGCCGGTCAAACAGGCGCTGCCGCGCGCCGGCCAGGTCCTTGCCGTATATATGATACGAATCCGCCTGCCAGTTCATCCGGCCGAGTCTGACGGTTTTCCCGCGGCGCCGGGCCACTGCGGCGGCAATCACATCCCGATTGAAAAGCGTGAACCCGAACATATTCATGAAATTCGCGCCCCAGGCGTCATTGCTGCGGAACCGTATATTGCAATTCAGACATTCCGCTCCCTGATCATCCTCCACGATACGGTACCAGATGGATTGCAGGCAGGGCGGATCGTAGCAATCCAGGTCCAGGTTCGGCATCCAGGTAATCATCTGCGCCTGGCGTGTAAAGGGCTGTTCCGACAGCTTGGACACCACCCGCTCAATCTGGTTGATGTCCATTGGACCGGTCCACACGGATTGGCCATCGCGCTTCTTGCGCCATTGGCCGTAATGCTCCAGGCGGCCGTGGTAGGTGTATTCCCAGCGGGTATCGTCAGGATCGTTCAGGTTTTTCACCCAGTGATCCTTGATTCCCTGGACTTCCAGGACGTACTCATGCAAATCCTCAATGCCGCCCGGAAAGGCCTTGTGAATCATCGGGTCGGCCAGCGGGTCCATGACCGTCATGTTCATGGTGCAATCGAGGCTGGGCGGATCGTCCGGCTTGTCGTATTGCGTGCGGAACGGAATGCCGCGTTCATACAAGGCTATCAGAGCTTTTTCATAAGCCTGGGCCAGGCTTTGCTCGCAGACGGTCAGCACCGGGATATTTCCCTGCATCAGTTTCCCTCCCTCGCGGCCATGCGGGCGGCGGCCCGCCATTATCGCGCCCTGCCGGACAGATCACGCCTGCATCGCCACTGAATTCAGGCGGAGAACGGACCCGGCAACCGGCGCGGTTGCTATCAAAAGCGCCAGGCAAGTTTATAAAACTTGCCGGACCAGTGGAAGCAAATAATTTGCCGGAATTCCAGGCAAAAGCACGGCTGTGTCATATTTCCTGTCAATCACCCGATAAATGAAAAGCGGTCAAGGCAGGGTTACACCCCATAGCCGGGATTCGGTCCGGCGGATAGACTCTCCCGTAAGCAAAGATATGATAAACCAAAACCCATCAAAAAAAGGGGGCAACATGACAGATCAGCATGGAGCAGCCGGCACGATCCAAAGCCTGGCATATCGGGTAACGCAGCAATCGCAGAAAGACCGCACAATGAAAACAAACCATTCAGCCGTGAATCGAATAACGCAATTTTTTACGAGCCTGGCCCTGGCGGCCGGCGTAATCCTGCCGCAAGCCGTGATGGCCGCGAGCCCGGCGCGCTGGCGATCCAGGTGACCCCGAACGGCGGGAGTTGGCAGTTAACCGTGCCGGCGGGCTACACCGGCCCGACCGCGGGTACCGGCGACCTGGCAGCGGTGAGCGCCGTCGTGGGCGAATATGGCATCGCCTCTGGCGCGTTAGCCGGGTATGTGAAGCCGACCAATCAAACCCAGCTTGTCATCGCCAATGTCACCTCGCTTTTCGAGGGCGTATACCTGTTGATTGACACGAACATTGCGCCGCCGGTGGTGACGGCCACGGAAGGCGTCTACACCAACAAGGTGCGGGTAGCATGGCAGAGCGTGCCCGACGTCACGGGGTATGAAATATGGAAGAGCGCGAGCAATGACGTCAACACGGCGGAACTCCTGGTGGCAGTGCCGGACTATGGCGCGGCAACCTTTTATCACGACGACTATGCCGTCGTGCCGCTCCGCCCTTATTTTTACTGGGGCCTGGCGAAAAAGGGGACGCAGTCCAGTCCGATGAGCATTGTCGCCATGGGCTATGCCAGCCTGACGCCGGAGCCGGAAACACCGACCGCGGATATCACCGCCAGCGACATGGTGTTTCTGCCGGTGAATACGACCAATCTCTCGACGGCGGGGACGGTGTCATTCTGGTTGGGCAACCGGGGGCCAGCCGCGTTGAACTCTTCCGCGGTGGCGTTCGATTTTCGCATTGCCAATAATGACGCGGGCATGGTGATGCCGGGAACGGATCAGCGCGCCTTCACGCTGGCGGCGGGCCAGGAGGAGTTGGTGATTTTGACCGCGGCGGCGAAACGCGGCCTGGTGGTTCCGCCCATCCTGCTCGGAGTCAAGCAGGTGCAGGTGACGGTGCGGCATGCCAGCACGCTGGTGGACCCGAACCTGGCGAACAATACAACGACTGCGGCAGGAATGGTTCTGGTGAGACCTTCGGGCGTCAATTCGCCGGGGCGGTCCATCACCGACTATGACGGCGACGGC
>JAXGSX010000331.1:0-3736 GCA_040775225.1 Kiritimatiellia bacterium
ACAAAGGTGTCCATGGTGTCGCTTTCACGTCGGGCGGGTTTGCCGCAGACCGGGCACTTGACGTTATGGAACGACTTGGAGCCGGCCAGCGGCGATTCGCCCTTGGGTCGGAATTCGACATCCTCCGGAAGGAGCACGGGCAAGTCCTGTTCCGGGACGGTCTGCATGCCGCAATCTTCGCAATATATAATGGGGATCGGCGCGCCCCAGTAACGCTGCCGGCTGATCAGCCAGTCGCGCAGGCGGTAATTCACCTGCGCCTCGCCAAAGCCCTGGCGGGCCGCAAAATCGGCCATCCGCCGACGGGCCTCCGCGCTGGGCAGTCCGGTGAATTCGCCGGAATTAACGGCAATGCCGTCCTCGCAGAAAGCGTCGGGCATGGTCTCCAGCGCCAGGTCTTGCGCCGGGTTTTGGATGGAAAGCCGGATGGGCAATTGGTGCTTGCGGGCGAAGGCCCAGTCCCGCGTATCGTGGGCGGGCACGGCCATGACCGCGCCCGCGCCGTAGCTCATGATCACGTAATCGCCCACCCACAGTGGGATAGTTTCGCCGTTGAAAGGGTTGACCACATGCCGGCCTGTAAAAACACCGTTTTTTTCCGCGGTGTCCGAGAGGCGTTCCTTGGCGGCGATGCGGCCGGCCTGCCGGACGAATTCCAGGACGGCGGATTCCTGCGGCAGCCCCTTGACCAGTAGCGGCAGGTGCTCGTATTCGGGGGCCAGCACCATGTAAGTGCAGCCGTAAATTGTGTCAATGCGCGTGGTGAAGCAGGCGATTTCCGCGCAGGGATCGGCGCGGCCATCGGGGCGCGGCTGAAGTTTGAACCGGACCTGCGCGCCTTCGCTGCGTCCTATCCAATTAGCCTGCATGGTCTTAACCCGCTCGGGCCAGCCGGAGAGTTTGCCGATGTCGTCCAGCAGGCGTTGGGCGTAGGCCGTGGTTTTTAAAAACCACTGTTCCAGGTGTTTTTCCACAACTTCCGTCTCGCAGCGCTCGCACCGTCCGTCAATCACCATTTCATTGGCCAGCACCGTCGCGCAGGACGGGCACCAGTTAACCGGCGCTTTAGCCTTGTAAGCCAGGCCGTGCTTGTAAAATTGCAGGAACATCCACTGGGTCCACTTGTAGTAGTCCGGCAGACAGGCGGTGACTTCCCGGTCCCAGTCGTAGCATACGCCCCAGGCGCGCAGTTGCCGCTTCATGGTGGCGATGTTGCGCAAGGTGGAAACGCGGGGGTGGGTGCCGGTCTTGATGGCGGCATTTTCCGCGGGGAGGCCGAATGCATCCCAGCCCATCGGGGCCAGCACGTTGAAGCCGCGCATGATTTTGTAGCGGGCTACGGCGTCGCCGATGATGTAATTGCGGCCATGGCCGACGTGCAGGGCGGCCGAGGGGTAGGGGAACATCATCAGGCAGTAGTATTTGCGCTCGGCGCGATCGAGGTCGGCCTTGAAAAAACCGGCTTCATTCCAGTAAGCCTGCCACTTGGCTTCGATTTCCGCAAATGGATATTTCTCCTGCATGCGCGCGTTCCTTTTTGAAAAATTCCGCCCCTGTCCGCCAACCGGTAAGTCATGTACTGTAGCAATCTCATGCCGGGGCGCAAAGAAAAATCTGGTTTAGATCTTTCGCGGGAGCTTGGGGGCAGATCGGAAATGATCCAACATAGAAACAAGTAACAGATTCCTGAACAATTAACTGCCAACCTGAATCCGTGATGAGGTCAGTATGACCTCATCACGGATTCAGGATTATGTAATAAAAACAAAATCCAGTTACGGATTCATGTGCCAAGGAAGCCAAGAACGTAAAGTGGTGAACACTGGAGGGCCGGCTTCCACGCCGGCCGAGTCAGACGGTCGGGGTGGAACCCGACCCTCCAAAAACCGGAACTGGAACAAGGAACCAGCAAAAACACAAAAGGGATGTAATCGCTGGAATCCGGGATTTCCGATAATCTCTTCCGATATTTTCCGAAAAAATTGACTTTTGCGCCCCCCTTGCTTAATATCGCGCCCCATGAAAAAGACTACGAACCCGGCTACGGCCGAAAGCATGGGCCGGATGCAGCGGGAAATCTCCGTCTCGGAATTTTTTCTGAAAAACCGCCACTTGTTGGGGTTTGACAATCCGCGCAAGGCCCTGCTGACCGCGGTGAAGGAAGCGGTGGACAACTCGTTGGATGCCTGCGACGAAGCCGGTATCCTGCCGGAAATCAGCGTGGATATACGGCAGACCGGCGAAAAACGTTTCCTGGTGGTGGTGACGGACAACGGCCCGGGTATTCTGCGTTCCCAGATTCCCAAGATTTTCGCCAAGCTGCTGTATGGATCGAAATTCCACCGGCTGCGCATGTCGCGCGGTCAGCAGGGCATCGGCATCAGCGCCGCGGGCATGTACGGGCAATTGACTACCGGCGGCGCGACCGTCATCCAGTCTCGCGTGAAAAATGCCGCCCGCGCGCACCATATGGAAGTGCAACTCGACACGCGCGCCAATAAGCCTGTGATTATCAAGGATGTGGAAATTGATTGGGCGCCGTCGTTTCCATCCGCGGCCGGGGATGACGCGGCGCCGGCCGCGCCGGTAACCTACAAGCATGGCACGCAGGTGGCGATTGAGATGGAAGCGGCCTACATCCGGGGCAAATTATCGGTGGACGAATATCTCAAGCAATGCGCCATAGTCAATTCCCACCTGGCTCTGCATTTCCGGCTGCAATTGTTGGAAAACGGAAGAAATTCCGCTGCTCAGACAGAGGGCGCCGAGGCCGCGCCGAATATCCCGCCGGCAGCGGCGGAAGGGAACTGGACCAGTTATCAACGCGCCACCCGTACTCTGCCGGTGCCGCCGCGTGAGATCAAGCCGCATCCCCAGGGCGTGGAATTGGGCATGCTGACCCAGATGCTCAAGGATACTGCCGCCCGCACGCTGAAGTCGGCCCTGGAAACGGATTTTTCACGGATCAGTTCACGCGCGGCGGTGGAAATCTGCCGTCAGGCCGGAATGGAACCGAAAGTGCGCCCTGCCCAGGTGGTGGCACAACGCGGCAGCGAGGCTTTGTTCAAGGCAATCAACACCGTCAAGCTCATGCGTCCTCCCACGGATTGCCTGTCGCCCATCGGTGAAGAACAGATCGTAGCCGGCCTGCGCAAGGAAATCCAGGCGGATTTTTACACAGCGGTGACCCGCAACCCGGAAGTTTACCGCGGCAATCCTTTCCAGGTTGAGGCCGGCCTGGCTTATGCCCGGCCGTCGGCCGAGGATGCCCTGGGCGCGGATGATCCTGTACGCCTGCTGCGTTTCGCCAACAAGGTGCCCTTGCTCTACATGGCCGGCGCCTGCGCCGTTTCCAAGGCCGCCGCCGCGATGAACTGGAAAAATTACGGCCTGCCCCAGCCGCGCGGCTCTTTGCCATTGGGGCCGGCGCTGATCCTGGTGCATATCGCCAGCGTCTGGGTGCCGTTCACCAGCGAAAGCAAGGAAGCCATTGCGCATTATCCGGAAATCATCCGGGAAATCACCTTCGCGCTCCAGGAATGCGGGCGACGGCTGAGCGTTTTCCTCAGCCGCCGCCGGCGCGAAGCAGAGCAGGAGCGCAAACGCAATTATATTTAAATGTACCTCCCGCATCTCGCTCTGGGCCAGCGCCAGATACTGGAATTTGACGAACGCCGGGAGTCCGACCTGACAGGGCGGCTGCGCCGCATGCTGGAACGTACCCGGCTGAAAAAAT
>JAXGSX010000332.1:0-3723 GCA_040775225.1 Kiritimatiellia bacterium
ACCGCCGCCTGGCTCACGAACACGCCGATCGCCCCGGCGATGAAGAAGGCCGGGACAAGGCAGAGCAGCACGTGCTCCCGCGCGTACCACTTGGCCAACTTAAAGGCCTCGATAAGTGCGCCCTGGAACCGCGCAGTTTCGACCGGCAGGTAGTAGAGCGCCAGAAACAGGCCGAATAGCCATCCGAGTATTTTTAATTCCCTGCGATTGCCGTCATTCATGTTTCGTCAGCCTTTCCGCCGCTGGCCAGATCGGTCTGGCGCCGGGCTTCCGCGCGGATCACGCCCATGGCGCACTCGCACATGTTCAAGACGCAGGGCGTTAGCAGCCGGAGCATGCACTTGACGCCCTCACGCCGCTCACCCACGATGCCGACATGGCGGAGGGCGGCGACATGGCGCGAGAGGGTGGACTTGTTCATGCGGAAAAGCGGCTGCAATTCGCAGATACAGCGTTCACCCTTGTCCAATTCTTCGACAATCTTAAGGCGCACCGGACTGGAGAGCGCCTTCATAACCCGCGCCCGAGCTTGGAGTTCTTCGTAATTCATGGCGCCCATTGTAGCATAGTTGCGCAACTATGCAACTAAGAAATTAAATCAAGCGCTTCCGTGCCTTATTCGGCGGTCATCATTCTGAAAACTGCGGTTTGCCGGGCCGGCGGGATTTAGCCGCCATGGTTTTTACTGGGCTTGCCGGTCAGGCGTTGCCCAGATGCTTGCGCACTTCCTGCAGGAGCGCGGCGGGCGTCAGGGGCTTTTCCAGGACGGCGTCCACCGGCAAATGGTGGGGGTCGGGTTCGAAGCGGAACGGCAGGTGCATGGCGGAGCGCGCGCCGGTGATCATGATCAGGCGCAAGTGCCGCAACTCCGGCGTTTCCCGGATACGCCGGCTGATTTCCATGCCTTCGGTGGTGGTGGTCATCATCATGTCCATCACGATCAGGTCCGGCTTGGAACGCCGCGCCAACTCCAGCCCTGCGGCGCCGTCATTGGCGGTAAGCACTTCGTAATTTTCCGATTCCAGCACGGCTTTGCAGGAATCCAGGAAATCCTGATCGTCATCCACCATTAAAATGCGCTTGCGGGCGGGGGCGGCTGCGGGCATGGCTTGTCTCCTTGAACGGGTTGATTGAGTAAAAGTTTTTCAATTTCCGCGATGAACATCGAGGGCGTGACCGGCTTTTCCAGGATGCGGGCCACGGGCAGCCACTTGGCGTCCGGTTCGAAATCAAACGGAAGATGCATGGCGTTGGCCACGCCGGTCAGGAGCATGATCCGCGTACGGCACAAGACGGGGTCGGCGGCAATGGCGCGCGCGGCTTCAAATCCTTCCGTGTCCGTGGCCATCATCACGTCCATCACCACCAGGTCCGGGCGGATTTGGCGGACCAGTTCGATGCCGGCGGCGCCGTCGTGCGCGGTAAAGACGTCATACCCGCAGGCTTCCAGCAATTCGCGGTTGGATTCCACGAAAGTCCGGTCATCGTCCACCAGCACGATTTTGCGATTGGCTGCCATGATGCAGGTGATGCCGTCGTCAGTGGGTTAATGTTTTGCCGCGGCCGCCGGCGCGGCCGCGGCCGGGGTTTTTTCATATTCCGCCAGGATGCCCGGCAGGTCGTCGGGATGCACGTTGCCGTATACCTTTTCGCCGATCACCATCACCGGCGCGAGGGCGCAGGCGCCGAAGCAGCGCGAAGTTTCCAGGGAAAATCTGCCGTCGGGGGTGGTCTCGCCGGGCTGGATGCCCAGCAATTCGCCGAGGCGCTCCACCACCTGGCCGGCGCCCTTGACGTAGCAGGCGGTGCCGAGGCAGACGGAAATGCGGCGCCGTCCCTTGGGGACGAAGGAGAAGAAATGATAAAAGGTGGCGACGCCGGTCACCTTGGCGGAGGGAACCTGCATGCGCTGCGACACTTCGTCCAGGTGTTCGCGGCGCAGGCAGGTGAAACGTTCCTGCACCCGCTGGAGCACGGCAATCAGAAAACTCTCGGGATGCGGCGCGGCGCGGCATTGTTCGATGTACTCGATGATATCCGGCGGCAGGCCGGCGGCCGCCGGGGCCTCGATTTTGGCGGTTTGGTTCATTTGACTCCTTTAGGCAGACGCGGTTGATAATGGGTGTGCAGGAGTTCGTGGGCTTTCGCGCTGTTGGGGTTGCCCAGGAATTCCGCGTAGAGTTTCTGGATGGCCGGATTGGCGTGCGACTTGCGCAAGGCCTTGCCCTGATCAATCTCATAGAGGGCCTTGGCGCGCAGGCGCGTCAACTCCGGGTCCAGCACGTGCATGTTTTCCGGCGGGTAAGGCTGGCCGCCGCCGCCGATGCAGCCGCCGGGGCAGGCCATGATTTCGATCATCTGGTATTGCGCTTCCCCGCTGAGCATCTTTTCAAACAGTATCTTGGCGTTATTCAGACCGTTGGCCACCGCCAGGTTGACCATGGTGTCGTTGATGGCCAGGGAGACTTCCCGCAGACCTTCCACGGCGCGCACCTGGGGAAATTCCAGTTGCGTGCAATCCTTGCCGGTGATTTTTTCATAGGCGGTGCGCAACGCCGCTTCCATCACGCCGCCGGTAGCGCCGAAGATGTCGCCGGCGCCGGAGGACATCCCCAGCGGGGCGTCGAATTCGCCGTCGGGCAGATCCTGGAAATCAATGCCGAAACATTTCATCATCCAGATCAATTCGCGCGTGGTCAGGACGGCGTCGGTGTACGGCTTGCCGGAAGGCGCCATGTGTTCGGGCCGGCGGGCCTCGAATTTTTTGGCCGTGCAGGGCATGATGCCCACCACGTAAATTTTACGCGGATCAATCCCGGTCTTTTCGGCGTAGTAGGTCTTGATCAAAACCGACAGCATGGACATGGGCGACCGGCAGGTGGAGGCGTGCGGAATCAATTCCGGGTAAAACCGTTCCATGAAATTGATCCAGCCCGGCGAGCAGGAGGTGATCAGCGGCAGGCGTTCGCCGGTCTGCAGGCGGTGCAGGAATTCGTGGGCTTCCTCGACAATGGTCAAATCGGCGCCGAAATTGGTGTCGAACACCTTGTGAAACCCCATCAGACGCAGGGCGGTGACCATTTTGCCGGTGGCGGGCGTGCCGGGTTCGTAGCCGAATCCTTCGCCGATGGCGGCGCGGATGGAAGGCGCCGTTTGGACGACGACATGCAGGTCCGGGTTGGCCAGCGCCTCAAACACCTCGTCGGTGTGGTTCTGTTCCACGAAAGCGGCCGTGGGACAGACGTTGATGCACTGTCCGCACTGGATGCAGACGGAATCCACCATGTTCATTTCGTGGGCGGGCGCCACGACCATTTTAAAGCCGCGGCCCTGCTGGGAAAGATTATTGACGCCCTGGACTTCCGAGCAGACGCGGATGCAGCGGCCGCACAGGATGCATTTTTCCGGGTTGCGGATCAGGGCGGGTGAGGATTCGTCCGTTTTGAGGCGTTTGCGTTCGCCTTCGAACAGGCGTTCGCGCACGCCCAGTTCATAGGCCAGGCGCTGCAGTTCGCAGGTGTTGTTGCGTTCGCAGGTCTGGCAGTCCTTGGGATGGTTGTCCAGGATCAGTTCGACGATGTCCCGGCGGAGGCGGCGCAACAGGGGGGAGGAAGTGCGCACGCGCATGCCGTTGTCGGCCGGGTAGGCGCAGGAGGCCACGGGATTGCGCATGCCCTCGACTTCCACGATGCAAATCCGGCACGCGCCCAGGATGCTCAATTC
>JAXGSX010000333.1:0-3702 GCA_040775225.1 Kiritimatiellia bacterium
GCCAGGCCGGCGCAGAGAGGGGCTTCCGGGCCAATCACCGTCAGGTCCGGCCGCGCGCGGCGCGCCCAGGCGGACAAGGCCGGCAGATCGTCGGCCCGGATGGCGAGATTTTCGCCCAGCGCGGCCGTGCCGGCATTGCCCGGCGCGCAGAAAATTTCCGGCCGCGCGCGGTCGCGTGAAAGTTTCCAGGCCAGGGCATGTTCGCGGCCGCCGCCGCCGATAACCAGGATTTTCATGTTTGCTTCCCCGTAAAAATCAAAACAATTCAGACACCCGCGCGGCGCCGGCCGCCGTCGCGCCGGCCTTGGACTCCACGAGTTTGCTGGCCCGCTCGCCTAATTGCAGACGTTGTTGGGGATTATTCCATAAACGCAGCAATTCGCAATCCAATTCAATCCGGTCCTGCACCTGGATCACGGCATCCGCGGCCAGCAAGTCTTCCATCACGCCGGCGAAGTTCTCCATGTGCGGACCCGTCACAACCGCCTTGCCGAAGGCCGCCGGCTCGACCACGTTTTGGCCGCCGTGTTGGCAGAGGCTTTTGCCGACGAAAATGACTTCGGCCAGGGCGTAAAACTCCGGCAGATCGCCGGTGGTGTCCACCAACAAAACTTTGCCGTTGAGGCCGGCGGGCGGGCCGGCGGGCGGGTTGCCCGGCCGCGGCCGCACCATGCTCCAGCGCGCTGCCGGCAGCCCGGCGCGCAGGATATCCTCCAGCACGGCGCCGGCGCGCTCCATGTGTCGCGGCGCCAGGATCAATTGCGCCGCCGGATCCTGCTCCCGCAAACGTTTGAATGTTTCCAGCAGGATTGTTTCCTCGCCCGGCCAGGTTGAACCGCCCACCAGGAAGCGCCGGTCCATGCCCAGGCCGGCCGCCAGTAGCGCCCGGCGGACGGCGGCGCCGTCATGCGCGCGGCGCGCGGCCAGGGCCACGTCGTACTTGGCCGAACCCAGGACATGCACCCGGGCCGGGTTGGCGCCCAGGGCCGTCAGCCGTTCGGCGTCCCCCCGGCTTTGCATCCCGCAGAAATCCAGGCCGGCCAGCACCGGGGCCACCCACCGGCGTATAAGCCGGTAGCCGCGGAACGAACGTTCGGAGACCCGGCCGTTGATCAAGGCGGTTGGAATGCGCCGGGCGTGCAGGGCGCGCAGCAGGTTGGGCCAGAATTCGCCGTCCACCAGCACCAGTATCCGCGGCTGCAACCGGTTGACTGTCCGGCGTACTATGGACGGGAAGTCGGCCGGGTAATACAGCAGCACGTCCCGAGCGTCCAAATGCGCGCGCGCCAGCGCGTGGCCGGTGGAAGTCGTGGTGGTGAGGATGAAGCGCAACTCCGGGCGGCGGCGCCGCAAGGCCTCGATGAAATCCAGCGCCACGCGGATTTCGCCCACGCTGACGGCATGCACCCAGACCCGCTGCGCCGGCGGGAGGGCGTCAAGCTGCGCGCGGGTGGCGGCGTCATAGCGGCCGAAACGCTGGAGGAAGCCGCGGCGGTAGCCGCCCCGGCGCCACATGCGCCGGAGGAAATACGGGAGCATCAGGAGGTACACCAGGGTAAAAACGCAATTATAAACAAACCACATATATAGACTTTCCGCGCGGCGGGCCGTTTATGCCGGACGCGGGTGCAATGTAGCATAAACTGACGCCAAGTTCCACCATTGTCTGAAAGTTTTTTCTTGGTGTTCTTGCGACTTCGTGTGAGAATATTCCGGTTGCCGAAAACGATTGCTGGATGGGGAGGAGCAGCATGCCAAAGATCGCCGCCGGCGGCCTGGAAATGTATTACGCGGAGCAGGGCGAGGGCGCGCCGCTGGTTTGCATCGCCGGCCTGGGGGCGGCGCATGACGCCTGGGCGCCCGTGCGCGGTCCTTTGGCGGAAAAATTCCGGGTGATCGTCTTCGACAACCGCGGCGTCGGCCGGACCCGCGCGCCGGCGGCGCCGTTTGACATTGACCGCATGGCGGATGACGCCTGTGCCCTGCTGGACGCCCTGGCGGTGTCGGAAGCCTGTCTGGCCGGGCATTCCATGGGTTGCGCCATTGCCCTGGCCGCGGCCCGCCGGCATCCCGCGCGGGTGGCGCGGTTGATTTTATGCAATCCCTGCGTCCGGCTGCGGGCGCGCAGCGAATTTGTTTTCCGGACCAATGCGCGTCTATGGCGCGCCGGGATTTCCGCCGGGCGGCTCTTCCCGGTGATCATGCCCTGGTTGTTTTCCGAGGCATGGCTGGCGGATCAATCCCGCGCCCAGTCGCTGATGGATGCCGCGGCGGCGCTGCCGGCGGCGCAGACTGTGTCGGATTTCGAGCGGCAACTGGATGCCATGGTTGCCTTTGACGTGCGGGAGTATCTGCCGCGAATCCAGCAGCCGGCGCTGGTCATTGCCGGAGCCGAGGACCTCCTGGCGCCGGCGGAGGATGCGCGGGCGCTGGCGGAGCGCCTGCCGCGGGCGCAGTTCGCGGTTCTGCCCGCGGCGCACTTAAGCCTGGCGGAGGCGCCGGACAGGTGCGTCAAGCTGATCAAGGATTTTCTGGCGTCCTGACCTGCGAACAATCAGTTCGCAGCGGGAGCCAGCAGCACATCGGCCAAATCGCCGTCGTAGCCGCAGTCTTCCCGCAGGAACCGCAAGTGCGGGTAAAACTCGCCGATTTCATACAAATTGTGCGCGTCGCTGCCCAGGGCGATTTTCACGCCCCGATCGAGGCACACCCGGAAAAATTCCGGGTCGGGATGGTTGGTGTGGAAATTCAGCTCGGCGGCGACCTTGTTTTCCCGGAGCAATTTCGCCAGTTGGGGGAAGATGGCATACGGCGCCGGCAGCCGGTTTTTCTGGAAAATGCGCAGCGGGTGCGCCAGGCTGACGATGCCGGAGCGCAGAAACCGGTGGAGCATGCCCAGAAATTCATCCTGCAACTTTGCCGGGTCGGGCTGCGGCGCCGGCAGGCCGGGCAGAAAATGCACGGCGCCGACCGGCAGGCGCATGGATTTCAAATGCGCGGGGCGGACGACGGGCCGGCCGTCCAGGCCGCAGTCCAGTTCCATGCCGGCGGCGGCGAAGGCCGGGTCCAGCCGCGCGGTGTCGGCAAAATAATCCGCCGCCCGGCCGTCCGGCAGCGGCGCCGCGCCGCGCAGAAAATTCCCCGACCAGTAATCGCTTTTGTCGTAGTATAAATGGCCGGAGTGCTCGCTGAACACCATGTGTTTCAATCCGAACAGCTTGCCAAGCTTCAACGACCGGCAGATATCCATGTTTTCATTGCAGTAAGCGTAGGGGGTATGCACGTGGAAATCCGTAAGGCCCGGCTCCGCGGGATTGGCCAGCGCATGGCGGGTGAGCTTAAGCAAGCCGTCATGCATGTCCGCCGCCAGGAACTGGAAAGGCGCCTCGCACAATGCCGGCGCGGCAATAAAAGTCATGCCGGCATCCGCCAGTTCCAATCCCCGGTGGTAATGGCCGCTGACGGCAAAGTTTACGCCGTGGGCGCGCATGGCGGCGATGATTTCCGGCGCGTTGTCGTGATTGTAGGGGCAGTCCGCCCGGCCGGGCGGGGAAAGCGGCACATGCTGGACTGTCACAATCGGGCCGTTGAAATCCCGGCGCGCGGCGGCCAGGCGCGCGATATCCGGCACGCTGCGGCGGGCGTTGTAGCCTGCGGTTTGCTGATCGGCAAACGGCAGGAACCGGACGCCCTTGACGTCCA
>JAXGSX010000334.1:0-3688 GCA_040775225.1 Kiritimatiellia bacterium
GATTTTTGTATGTCAATGACGATGGCTTCGGCGAAATCACGCAGGTGGAATTGACCCGCGCCCTGGCGTCCGGCAGTTACGCGCGGGCAATCGCCGCCGCCACCTGGTCGGAGGAAACGGAAGGCGTGGAATGGGAACAGACCAGCATGTTATGGCGGAATCTCGGCCGCCAACGCACCATTGAAACCAGTTTCAGCTTTTTCGGACACGTGGATTCGGCTTCGCTTATGGACAATTACCGCTTGAATGCGACTTACCGCTGGAATGCCTTCCGTCAATGGCTGTTCTTCAGCGTGACGCCGCAGATTTCATTCCCGCGCGAACGCGACTACCGCTTTACCCCCATGCTGCGCTTTTGCGTGGAGATCACCTGCAGCGACGCCTGAGGGCGGCGCGGCGGCGGAGCCGCCGGCCATTGCTTCCGCCGCCGGCGCGCCGGCCTTATGGCCGCGGGACGGATGCCGAACCGGCGGGCGAAAATCCGGCTGAAGTACAGCGGGTCCTTGAAGCCGACGGCCGCCGCCGCCTGTTTGACCAGCAGCCGTCCGCCTTGCAGCAATTGCCGCGCCTGCAGCAGGCGCACTTCGTTGATGTAGCGGTGCAGCGGCATTTTTTCCGAGCGGCGGAAGACGGCATTCAAATGGCCTGGCGAGTAATGCACAATGCCGGCCATCCTGGCCAGCGAAATGTCTTCCCAGTAATATTCGCGGATGTAATGCTTGATTTGCTCGACGATTTGCTCGTGGAAATCGGCGGGCCGCATCCCGCGCGGCGCCTGGTCGGACAGCGTGTACTCCACGCATTCCATCAGCAGGTAATGGAACTTGGCCCGCAATCGCAGATCCCGCGCGAAATCCGGCGCGCGGGAAGTTTTCCATAATTGCGGACACATCGGCGGCGCGATGGCCAGCCGCTGCTTGGAGGTGCTGTAGCCGGTCAGGGGGGTGTGCTCGGTGACGTGAAACAGCAGGGCGGCCGGCAGCACGGTGGCCCACAACATCCGGTAGCCGGCGCCGGGATCCAGATAATGTTCGCCATGGACGGCGCCGGGCACGAAGACCTGAACGGCCCGGCGCGGACATTCCCGCCAATGGCCGTTGATCCGCAGCGCCAGGCTGCCCTGCAGCAGGCAGATCATCTCCAACTGCTGGTGCGCGTGCGGCTTGTAAAACAAGTCGTTGAATTTCTGCCGGAGCGGCGCGCCCGGCGGCACACCGCCGCGGCTGTGAAAGCTGAGGCCCTTTTCCGACAAGGCCGCCAGGAAGAAGGTTAAATCGTCGTAATTCATTCGTCGTTTTGTCCATGTGTATTACGCGTTTTATACATTTAATTTTGTTTGTCCGCAACATGTTTATCCGCTTAAATGTCAGGCAAATCAAGCGCCGCGCATGGCGCGGCGGAAAACCGCAGGAGGATCGCCATATGCCGTCAGTTAATTATACCAAATATTCGACCGAAGAATTGATGGAAGTCATTGACGTCTTCAACGTCAGCCCGGAAGCCCAAAGGCGAATTCGCGCCATCCTGGACGCCGAACCCCGGGCGCCGGATGCCGGGAACTTTTTCCGGTATTACAATCCGCGTAGCAAGACTGCACAGTTCGAGGAGCAGGTGCAGAAACAGGTTGGCGCGCGATATGCGCTGGCTGTCAATTCCGGCACCAGCGCCTTGATTGCCGCCATGGTGGCCGCGGAAATCGGCCCCGGGGATGAAGTGATCGTCCCGGCTTATACGTTTTTTGCCAGCGCCTCGGCGGTGGTGGTCGCCAAGGCCATTCCCGTCATCACGGAGATTGACGAAACCTTGACGCTCGATCCCGCGGCCGTCGAACGCAATATCACGCCGAAGACCAAGGCCATCCTGCCGGTGCACATGCTGGGGTTGCCATGCAAGATGGACGAACTGCGCGCCATTGCCCGGAAACACAAAATCCGGCTGATCGAGGATACCGCCCAGGCTTTCGGCGGCAAATACAAGGGCAAGTACCTGGGCACGCTCGGCGATATCGGGTGCGTCAGCCTCGACGCTTACAAGGTCATCGGCACCGGCGAAGGCGGGCTGCTTTTGACCGACGACGAATGGCTGTATACTCGCGCGCAGAGCTGGCACGACACCGCCGCCTGCTGGCGGCCCGACCGTTACGCCCGGGAACGCAAGCCCGGCGAATTGTTCTGCGGCGAAAATTACCGCATGCCGGAACTCTGCGCCGCGGTCGGCATCGCCCAGCTCCGGAAACTGGATGCGATCAACCAGGCCACCCGCGCCGCCTGGACCCAGTTGCGCGCCGAAGTCCGGCTCCCCTCATGCGCCCAGTGGGTGGAGTGCAATGACCCGGAAGGCGTGTGCGGATACACCCTCGGCATGCTGTTCGAAAACAAGGAGCAGGCCGTGAAGGCCATCAACGCCAAAATCGGGTTGGGCGGCCTGGCGGCGGGCGACACCCGGGGGGTCCGCGACTGGCACGTTTATTGGAACTGGGAGCATATCCTGGACCGCAAGAGCGCCACGCCGGAAGGTTGCCCGTTTACCTGCCCGCATGTCGGGAAATTGCCGGACTATTCGCCGGATATGTGCCCCAATACGAAAAATATCATGATGCGCCTGGCGACCATGGGTATCAGCCCGGCTTATGACCGGGCGGAAGTGTCCAAGCGCGCGCAAAAATTGAGCGCGGATTTACAGGCGTTGTTTTAATTTGCCGAGAAAGAGCGCAAGGAACACAAAAGCCATCAACGACAGAAGCGTTTGTGGGCTTTTTTCACTGAACCGGATGAGCGGATGGAGGGGGGGAATATGACGAAAATAAACGCATTGGTGGACTTGTTTTTCAAGGACTTGCCCCTGGCGGAACGCGTGCCGGCCATCGCCGCCTGCGGGTACAAATACATCGAAACCTGGAAAGGCAAAGACGCCGGCGTTCTGCGGCAAATGCAGGCGGCCGGCCGCGATTGCGGAGTGGAACTGATCAGCATTGTCATGAATTTCGCCACGGAAGATAATGTGGCGCCCATCCGCGCGGAGAATCTTGGCCGGTTCCTTGACCAGATGGACCGCTACGCCGACAATGCGCTGTCCGCCGGCTGCCGCCAGGGGATTGTCACCGCCGGCCAGGCCGTGGCTGGCCGCGATGCCGAGGACCAGCGCCGGGCATTGGTGGCGGCCCTGCGGGCGGCGGGGGAACGCCTGGCCGGGCGCGGGTTCCGGTTGAACCTGGAACCCCTGAATACGCGCGTGGATCATGCCGGGTACTTCCTGGACGATCCGCGGGAGGGGCTTGCCATAGTCCGGGAAGTGAACCTGCCGAATGTCCGGCTGCTTTACGATGTGTATCACATGACGATAATGACGGGCAACCAGACGGTTTTTCTGGAAAACAATATTGAATGGATCGGCCATTTCCATGCCGCGGGCGTGCCGGGCCGGCACGAGCCTTTCGAAGGCGAAACCAATTATCCCTTCCTGCTCCGCCGGATCAATGCCGCGGGCTACAATGGATTCATGGGTCTGGAATACATGCCGGCACTGCCATGTCCGGAAACCCTCGTGAAAACCTTGGAATATTTGAGCGTTTAAAGCTGGGATGCTTGCAAAACGTGGGTTTTGCAGTTGGATTAATCGGCAATAATATCCAATCCTGAATCCGTGACGGGATTTTATGTTGTCAAGATAATGTGCGTACAAACAACAA
>JAXGSX010000335.1:0-3667 GCA_040775225.1 Kiritimatiellia bacterium
GATGGAGCGGTGCATGACCAGGTGGACGCGACGGTGGCGTCCCTACCATTTTGGCCATAGCTGCCTGAGGTGGGGCGAACCGCCCGCCTGCCAAGTCGCGGGCAGGTCCCTGGTGAGCCGTAAGAATGACGCAGCCGTGTGTAGATCCGCGACTGAATCAGTCCTTGCAGTGCACGAATAAGGAGAATATGATATGGCTGTCGGATGGGCGCAGGATGGAGCGGTGCATGACCAGGTGGACGCGACGGTGGCGTCCCTGGTGGAGCGCGCGCAAAGCAGTTTGCCGGAAGGCGAAAGCCTGGCGCAATGCGAAAAATGCGGCGGTAAAATCCCTCCGGAGCGCCGGGAAGCTTTGCCGGGCGTGCGCTATTGCGTGCGCTGTCAGGCCGAACTGGAATAAAAACAATCAATAATCTTATGAAGAAAAATTCAATCGCTCTCATGCAGCCTGTGAAAACATTATGGATCGCCGGAATCATCTGCTGCGGCGTCCGGGCGCCGGCTGAAACGCCGGCCGGGCTGGTGAGCAACGCGGTTAGCCAGGTGCGGCTGAACCTGGAATCGGCGCTGGAAAAAACCGTACCGTCCCTCAGCCTGTTAATACAAACATCCAATGGCGCTTATTTCGCGTCCGCCGCGGCCACCCCGGCCCAGGCGCTCACCCCCGACACGTACTTCCGGTTCGCCAGCAACACCAAGAATTTCACCGCCGCGGCCGTGCTGCATCTGCACCAGCAGGGCTGGCTTGATATCAACGATAAAATCACCGCTTCGATACCCGGGTCTGACACCCCTTATGTGCCGGCCAATTCCAACTGGAACATTCCGAACAAGCATGTGATCACGATCAGGCAATTGCTGGGCCATAGCGCCGGTGTTTACGATGTGGACAACGACGACGTTCCGGGTTGCGGCGGCACGAGTTATACCGGCTATCAAATAGCGCTGGACCCGGCCCACCAGTTTACGGTGGAGGAAATGGTGGCGCAGGCCGCGCTCCATCAACTTTCGTATTTCAAACCCGATGAAGGCTACCACTACAGCAACACGGGTTTTGCCATGCTGAGCGAAATCATCGCCCGGGTATATTCGGCCCATAGCGGCGCGGCCAAAACCTGTTCCGATTACCTGCAGGACCATATCATCGGCAGCAATGCGCCGGTATATCTGCCCCAAATCCACTTCCCGAATTTGGCTTCCGATACAGCCTTGCCCGATCCGTTCGTGCCCGGGACCACGTATCTGCCCAGCAACCAGACGGAGATCGTTTCCAACGTCAATCTCAGTGCGCAGGTCGGCGAGGGCAACGGCTATGGGACCCTGGGCGCGCTCAACCGGTATATCCGGACCATGATGAAGGGTGAAAATGTTCTGAATATGCCAATGGTCCGCCTCATGCAGACCAATACGGCGCCGCACAACGTCAATTACAGTTTTGGCTGCTTCTTTACGCCGGATATTGGATACGGCCATAACGGCTCCCGCGTGGGTTATCTGTCCATGATGGCCTATCATCCCGACCGGGACATATCCACCGTGGTCTGCCTGCCGGTGCAGGACTGGTCGCGGGATATGGAAAGCTTTCTGAAATGCTTCAATGCGCTGTACGAGGCGGCCAATGCCGCCGCCGCCGCGCTGGGATACCAGGCGACCCCGATCTTGACACCCGGCGCCGACACCAACCTCAACCTGGCCGCCAATGTCGAACAGGCGTTCTTTTTCACGGCCACGGCCGGAGTCCATTACACTGCCGCCATCCTGGACGCTCCAGGCAAAGTGATGCTGGGGCTGGCGCCGGCGGCCAACCCGGACGCCCGCCAGTGGAGCATCAACTCGCTGGAATGGGTCTGTCCGGCGCCTGGCGCATATAAAATATCCGTCATTTCCACTTCCGCGATTTCCTGCCGGCTGCAATTCATGGCCCGGAGTTACGCCGGACCGCTGATTACCGCCAACGGCCTGACCGGCAACGGGATTTTACTGACCGGCGCCGGCCGCCTGAATCTTGCTGCCCAGGTGCTGGGCATGGATGATTACATCGGCGTGCCCGTGGATTGGTGGATCGCCGCCTGGGCCCGCGATGCCGGGGCCTGGTATTATCTCGGCCCTGACCTGGTCTGGGCGCCATTTGACGGCCAGCCGGCCAATTGCCGGCCGGTCTTTCAAGGCGCCCTCAATAATCTCGCGCCGGTTACCGTGGCGCAGGACTTGCCGCTAGCTCCCGGGGTTTACCAGGCCTGGTTTGCCTTGGATTACCCGATGGACGGCATCCTCAACCTGGACGGCACCATCGTAATGTCCAGCGCAACCATCACCGTGCAGCCTTGAGCCGCGCCTGGTAATCCCGCGGCAATCAATTCCGGACGCTTATCAGCCGCACTTCCCTGATTTCCGCAAATGCCCGGTCAATCCCGTCAATCCCGGCAATCCGGGCGGGTTGCAGTTTTACCGTGCTCCGTCCCCGCGGCAACCGCAAGATGCCGAGATTTTGCCGGGAAAATTTGTAGCGGGTCAAGGGGGACGGCACGCGGCCGATGACCACCGGCAATTGCCTGGCATCGGCGATCAGCGGCGAGGATTTGACTGTCCCCAGCAATTCGCGGCTCCCGGCCTTGATCCGGTAAACGCTGCCCGCCCGGCTTGGGTCGCAGCGAATGACTGCCTGTACCTTGTAATTGCCGGCTTTGGCGCAATGGATTTTCCATGCCGCCGCCTGCTCCGGCCGGGTCCAGTTTTCGAACACCTTGTACGATTCCCGCGCGGCAAACCGCGCTTCATCCGCGTATTCCTCCACCACGCGGATAAGGTTGCCCTTGCGGCTTCGTCCGGAGACTACGGCCGCCCCCGGCCGGAGCGCGGCCGATTGGCCGGCGCGCAGTCGGATTGCCGGAACGGTTACGGGTGTATGCGGCGGCGGGGGCGGCACGCGGGAGTAAGTCAGGACGACCACATTGCAGCCGGTCTGGGGCGGCACGGCCGGCAATCCGTCAATGGCCAATCCGCCCTCCATGATCCGGGCGGAAAGTTTTGCGCGCGAGCCGCGCAATTCCACTTTTGACGGCAAGGCGGAATAATTTGTGATCAGGAACCGCGACATGGCGGGCCAGGCGGGCAGGAACACATGCACCGTCTTGCCCCGGCGCGCCGCGTAAAGCTCGGTGGCGAAATATTTGCCCAGCCGG
The DNA here is from genome assembly GCA_040775225.1 of Kiritimatiellia bacterium. Lineage (GTDB taxonomy): Bacteria > Verrucomicrobiota > Kiritimatiellia > JAAZAB01 > JAAZAB01 > JAXGPF01. Next base: position 3,183 of record JAXGSX010000335.1, read on the forward strand.
ATTCGGCCCCGCTGCGATTCCAGCGGGAAAAAGTCCGACCCGTAAATTGAAGCGGCATTGGTTTTCACCCATTTTCCCGCCTGCCGCAGGAGGCGCAGCCGGTCGGCCGGCAAGGTGCCGTCCGCCTTCGGGCCGATATTGAGCAGGAAATTACCGCCATGGCCGACGCAATGCGCGATGGATCGAATCAGGTATTCCAGCGAAAACAGGGGGCAATCCCGGACATAGCCCCATTCCATCCCCAGCGCCTGGCAGCACTCGTACAGGCAGCCGCTGAGATCGCCGGGCAAGTCGCGCTCGGGCGTATAAAAATCGCCATAGCCGTTGCGGTCGTTGATCGCGGCTTCGGGCTGAAGTTTTTTGATCATCCGGTAGATTTGCGCCGGCGGCGGATCCCCTGGCAGGTCCGGGCCGTAAGCGTCAAACCAGATGCCGCTCACCTTGCCGTAATTCGTGCACAACTCCTTCAGTTGTCCCGTGAAATA
>JAXGSX010000336.1:0-3658 GCA_040775225.1 Kiritimatiellia bacterium
CCCGGGGGCGCGGCCACGGGGCGCCCCCGCGGTCCAGGGGGGCGCACGACCGCCGCGCGCCGGCCGTCCGCGAGCGGATCGTTGCGGGCTATGTCCGCCAGGACCGCCTGATCGTTCAGCCGGGAAACAGCCGACAGGCGCACATGTTGATTATCAGACCTGGACAGTTGCGCCAGCAGGGTTTGATCGGTGATCCGCCCCGCCGCCAGCACGCGCACATCGCGGTGCACATCGTGCAAAGCCACCGTCTGCAGCACCCGTTGATCAACCAGGCGTTCAACGGCGGCCGCCCGGACGGCGGGATCGGGGTCGCGGAGCGCGGCGGCTTCCAGCGCGGCCTGGTCGGTGATACGGCGCAAGGCTGCTTGGCGCACCGCGGAATCCGTGTCCGCGCGGGCGATGGCGGCAAGCACAGCTTGTTGCTTTAATTTTTCTACCGCCGCCTGCCGCACCTGCGCATCCGCGTCCTTGAGAGCCGCCTCCTCCAGCGCACCGGACGCCGCCAGTGGATCAAGTTGGACGACGGCCAGGCGGCGCACTTCCGGGTCGTCATCCTGCAGCGCCACGCGCGCCAGGGTATGGCCCTGGAGGCGGGCAACGGCGGCCCGCCGCACCCGCGGCTCGGTTTCCTGCCGCACCAGTTCCGCCAGCGCGGCCTGGTCGGCGATCCGTTCCACCGCCGCTTCGCGCACCATCGGCGTCCGATCCGAGCGCGCCAGGCGCAGGAGGAGGCGTTGATCGGTCAGTTTGCGCACCGCCAGGCAGCGGATGACATCATCCGTTTCCCGGGCGGCGATGGCGCCCAGCGCCGCCTGGTCGGAAATCAGTTCCACGGCCATCTTGCGCACATCACGGTCCTCGGGGTTCACCGCCACCTCCGCCAGCAGGCGCGGATCCTTGATGCCGCGCAGCGCCGTGCGCCGCACCAACTGGTCGCCGCTGCCGCGGAAAACCTGCAACAGGTAATCCTGGCGGCTCAAGCGCGCCGCCGCCGCCGCCCGGATGAAGTCATCGTCATTTTGCAGGGCAATTTGGCGCAGGATGTCCTCGCTGCGTATATGCTCCACGGCGGCGCGCCGGATCATGCGGTCGTTATTGGCGGCGGCGATTTCCGCCAACACCGCCTGATTCTCTATTTTTTCCACCGCGGCCAGCCGGGCCATCGGTTCGGTGTTATCCATGGCCGCCATCCGCAAGGCGCGCTGGTCCGTCAACTGCTCCACCGCCGCCACGCGCACCGCCGCCACCGGATCGGCGCGGGCGATGGAAAAAAGCGTGGTCTGGTCGGAAAGCTTCCGCACGGCGGCCCGCCGCACATCCCAATCCTCATCGCCGCGGGCGATTTCGGCAATCCGCGCCGGATCGCGGGCAGTAATCACCACTTCCCGCGTATCCGATCCCGGCGCATAATCGCCCAGGACGCGCAATCCCCGGTCTTCGCGCAGCACCGGCGCGCACCCGGCCAGCAAAGCCAGGCCGCAAAGCGCGGCGAAGGCCCGGCAACCGCCAACGGAATTTTCAAATGCCGCCATAGTTTCAATCCAAAATCCGCCTGCGCCCGGCGCCCCGCGCCCCGGCCCGTCTGACAGGAGCAGGCACTGAACTTAACGGCGCCTGACCGGCGGCCTTTATCACTCAAGCCGGCAGGATTTTACGCCCTTCGCACTTATGGTATGCCAGCAATTTCGCCGCCAGGCGGGCAGCCGTGTATTCAGCCACGACCATGCCCGGCACGGGAACGGCTTCCACGATATCCGCCGCCACCACCGCGCGCCGCCGGCACACCTGGCGCAGCAGGCGCGTTACCGCCAGCCACGACAACCCTCCCGGCTCGGGCGTGCCGGTGCCGGGCATCAGGCCGGGATCCAGCACATCCACATCCAGACTGATATAAACCCGGTCGCCCAAGCGCGCCAGCACGGCGTCCATCCAGGCGCCGCCGGCGTCCTGCGCCAGGTCGCGCCACCAGCATACCGGCAAATGCCGTCCGCTGACAAGCTTATATTCTTCGGCGCAGGCGCTGCGAATGCCGACATGCACCACCGGGATATTCATTTCAATCACGCGGCGCATGACACAGGCATGCGACTGCGGATCGCCATGGTATTGATCGCGCAAATCCAGGTGGGCATCCAGGTGGAGCACCGACAATCCGGGATGCGCCCCGGCGGCGGCCGCCGCCAGGGGGGCCGTGATCGACTGCTCGCCGCCCCGGGCCAGCAGAACACGCCCGGCGGCCAGTTCCGGCGCCGCGGCGGCGCCGATGCGCGCCAGGATTTGCGCGGCGTCTCCGGTTCGGCAATCCGGCGCCGGCAGGGTGCGCACGGCCAAGTCCGGGGCCAGCAACAATTCTTCGTCAAACATTTCAACCTGCGTGCTGGCGGCCAGGATGGCGGCCGGCGCCGCGCCCGTGCCGCGGCCGAAGCTGACCGACCGCTCGTAAGGCACGGGCAAAACGGCGTAGGGCGCATCCGCCGCCGGCGCGTAGTCCGCGCCATTTTCAAGAAAATGCCCTAAATGCATGGCAGGCCCATGTTCCGGTTCAACGCCGGCGCGGCCGGACGCCGGCGTTACACTCCGCCGGCCGCGGCAGACTGCCGTCCGGGAACGCCCGGCCGGCATTATTGTTCGAAGTACGTATAACCGCGCATGCCGGCTTCATAGGCCAGCATGATTTCACGGCGCTCCACCGCGGTAATCCGGCCGTTGCGGACCGCCTGTTCCGCCATGCGGCGAACGCGGTTGACCATTTCCCGGGGATCATACTCCACGAAGGATAGCACATCCGCCACCGTGTCGCCCGCGATTTCGTTGGTGTATTCCACCGCGCCGTCCGGGCCGGCGCGGACATGCAGCACATTCGTGTCGCCCAGCAGGTTGTGCAAATCGCCCAGGGTTTCCTGGTAGGCGCCGACCAGGAAAACGCCCAGGTAATATTCTTCATTGGGGCGCAATTCATGGAGCGGCAGGGTGGACTTGACATCATGCAGGTCAATGAACCGGTCGATTTTGCCGTCGGAATCGCAGGTGATATCGGCGATGGTGCCGTGGCGGGACGGCATTTCATTCAACCGGTGAATGGGCATGATGGGAAAAAGCTGATCAATGGCCCAGGAGTCCGGCAAGGATTGAAACACGCTGAAATTGCAGTAATAAGAATCGGCAATCGCCGGTTCCAGCCCCTGCAACTCCTCCGGCACGTATTTCCGGTCCTTGTTCTCCGAGGCGATCCGGCAGACGACTTCCCAGAAAATATTTTCCGCCAGCGCACGCTCGCGCAGCGTCAGGTTGCCATGGTGGAAAAGCGAGCGGATTTCATCGCGGTAGTAAACCGCGTCGTGGTAGCATTCCTGGAGGTTCTTGGTGGATATGGCGTTGCGAACTTCCATGAGGTTGCCCAGGGCCTCATGGCTGTCATCCGGCAAACGGTCGGCCACCGCCGGGGGTTCGAACCGGCTGACGTTGAGCACGTTAAACACCAGCACGGAATGGTGCGCCACGATCGCCCGCCCGGATTCGCTGACAATCATCGGATGCGCCATTTCCGATTCATCGCAGGCGCTCATGACGGCTTCCACCACGTCCGCCGCGTATTCCTGCTCGGTGTAATTGCGGCTGCTGGCGAAGTTGGTGTGGGATCCGTCGTAATCCACCGCCA
>JAXGSX010000337.1:0-3610 GCA_040775225.1 Kiritimatiellia bacterium
GGCCGGCTTCCTGATGGAAAAGGAAATCGCCTACCTGGGCCGCGCCATCACCAACCCGGAAAAACCTTTCGTCGCCATTATCGGCGGCGCCAAGATCAGCGACAAAATCGCCGTGGTGACCAACCTGGTGTCCAAGGTGGACACAATCATCATCGGCGGCGGCATGGCCTACACTTTCTACCTGGCCCAGGGCATTCCCGTCGGGAAATCGCTGGTGGAAACCGACAAGGTGGAAGTCGCGCGCAATATCATGCAAAAGGCCAAGGCTGCCGGCGTCAAACTGCTGCTGCCGTCAGACCACGTCGTGGCCGACAATTTCAGCGCCGATGCCCATACCAAGGTGGTCGGCGAGCGCGGCATTGAAGACGGCTGGATGGCGCTGGACATCGGTCCGCGCACCGCGGAACTCTTCGCCGCGGCCGTCAAAGGCGCCAAAACCGTCCTCTGGAACGGCCCGATGGGCTGTTTCGAAATGCCGCCGTTCGCGGCCGGCACCATGGCCATCGCCAAGGCCCTGGCGGCCAATAGCGGCTGCACCAGCATCATCGGCGGCGGCGACAGCGTCAGCGCCGTCAATAAGAGCGGCCTGGCCGACAAGATTACCCACATCAGCACCGGCGGCGGCGCCAGCCTGGAATTCCTGGAAGGCAAGGAATTGCCCGGCATAACCGCCCTCAGCGACAAGGATTAACAAAACCGTGAATAAGCCATCCATAAGCCTCCGCAAGCCGCTGATTGCCGGCAACTGGAAGATGAACAAGACCGCCGCGGAAGCCGCGGAACTGGTGGCCGACCTGAAACGGGCGCTGGCCGACTGCCGCGGCGTGGATGTGGTGGTCTGCCCGCCGTTTACCGCCCTCGCAGCGGTCAGCGGCGCCATCTCCGGCAGCGAAATCGGCCTGGGCGCGCAAAACATGCACTGGGAAAAGTCCGGGGCGTTCACCGGCGAAATTTCGCCGGCCATGCTGCGCGAATTATACTGCCATTACGTCATCCTGGGGCACAGCGAACGCCGCACGCTGTTCCATGAAACCGACACCGTTGTCAACCGCAAAATCAAGGCCGCGCTGGCCAATCACCTGCGGCCGATCGTGTGCGTGGGCGAAACGCTCCAGCAGCGCAACAACGCCCAAACGGAAGAAGTCCTGGCGGCCCAGATCAATCACGGCTTGCAGGACCTGGATGCCGAAGGACTGGCGGCCCTGACGATTGCCTACGAACCCGTCTGGGCCATCGGCACAGGCAAAACAGCCACGCCGGAAATGGCCCAAGCGGCCCATGTCTTCATCCGCGGCCTGCTGGCCAAGTTGGCTGGCGAAAAAACGGCGCAATCCATCCGTATCCTGTACGGCGGCAGCATGAAACCGGAAAACGCCGCGGAATTGCTGGCGCAGCCGGATATTGACGGCGGGCTGATCGGCGGCGCCTCGCTGGAAGCGGCAGCCTTCGCCGCCATCGTTCAAGCGGCATCCGCCGAAGCATAAAAGGTGCAACTAATATGATATTTCTCAAGGTGGTTTTGATCGTGGTGGAAGTGCTTTGCAGCCTGCTTTTGATCGGGGTGGTGCTCCTTCAAAAATCCAAAGGCGAAGGTTTGGGCATGGCTTTCGGCGCGGAAATGGGCGAATCGCTCTTCGGCGCCCGGGCGGCCAACGTCCTGGTTAAAATCACCATCTGGCTGGGTATTATTTTCATGCTGAACACCGTCTTCCTGGCCAGGATTTACAGCCAGGGCCAGGGACGTTCGGTGATGGAACGCGTGGCGGTGCCCGCGCCCGTACCGGCCGCTCCCAATGCCGCAGCACCGGCCGGCACTGCGCCGCAAACCGCCTTGCCGCCGCCCGCGCCCGCGTCCGCGGTGGAGCCGGAAATGCCGGCAGCCAATCCGTCCGCGGCGGAAGCTCCGGCGGCAAGCGCCGCCCCTGCGGCGCCGGCCGGCATTGCGCCCGCAACGGAACCCGCCGCCGTGGAATAAGCGGAACTGGCGTCTGGCCGCGTGTGAATGCTTTGTTGATACCGCCGCTGTGCTTGTGCATCTGGCTGGCCGCCGCCTGCCCGGCAGCGCAGGCTGCCGCCCCATCGCCTGTGCGTTCTCCCGCCGTCTCCAATGAAATCGTTTATTACGGCGTAACCAGCCGTATCCGGGGATTCGATCCCGTCACCGCCGGCGATGTCCCGTCCTCCATGGCCATTGCCCGGATTTACGAAGGCTTGCTGCAATATTCCTACCTGGACCGGCCTTACCGGCTGGAACCATGCCTCAGCGAGGCGCTCCCGGCCGTCTCGGACAACCGCCTGGTTTATACATTTAAAATACGCCGCAACATTTCTTTTCAGGATGACCCCTGCTTCACCGCCGGTGGCGGACGCGGCCGCGAGTTGACGGCCGGCGATTTCGTCTATTCCATCAAGCGCGTCGCCGACCTGAAAAACAGTTCCAGCGGGTACTGGGCGTTTCATGACCGCATCGCCGGGCTGGACGATTTCCGCGCAGCTTCCGCCGGAGACGCGCCCACGGATTACGACCGGCCGGTGGCCGGCCTGCAGGCGCCCGATCCCCACACCCTGCGCATTGAACTCACCCGCCCCTACCCGCAGTTGCTCTGGATTCTCGCCATGCATTATGCCTTCGCCGTCCCGCGCGAGGCGGTGGAATTTTACGGGCCGGATTTCCCGGGCCATCCGGTCGGCACCGGCCCGTATTGCCTGCAGGAGTGGACGCGCAATTACCGCCTGGAATTCGTCCGTAATCCCAAGTGGACGGAAACCGGCCGGCAGGAATTTTATCCGCAGCAGGGCGAACCCGCCGATACCGCGGCCGGCCTGCTGGCGGATGCGGGCCGCCCCCTGCCTTTGATTGACCGCCTTGTCCAGTACAACGTCACCGATACTTCCACCATGTGGCTGATGTTCCTGAACGGCCAACTCGAATCTTCCGGGATTTCACGCGATAATTTCGAGGCCGTCATCACCGGCGACCGCCGCCTGGCCGCCGACCTGGAAAAACGCGGCATCAAACTCTACGCCACCCCGGTGCTGGAAACTTACTACATCGGGTTCAACATGGACGACCCGGTAGTCGGCGCCAACAGGCAACTCCGCCAGGCGCTGACCTGCGCCTTCAATTCGGAGCAGTACGTCCGGTTTTACAACGGCCGCATTGTCCGCGCCCGCTCGCCGATCCCGCCCGGCATCGGCGGCTTCGAGGACCTGGCCGTGCCCTACCCCTTCGACCTGGCGCAAGCCCGCCGGCGGCTGGCGGCAGCCGGCTATCCAGAGGGCCGGAATCCCGCCACCGGCCGGCGGCTGGCGCTGACGATTGACCTGGGCCGGGCCAACGACCCGGAAGCGCGCGCGGCAACGGAATTGCTGGTGGATTTCATGCGGCAAATCGGCGTGGAACTCACCCCGGTGTACAACAGCTGGCCCGCATTCCTCGACCGCCTGGACCGCGGCCAGGTGCAACTTTACCAATTGGGCTGGGTGGCGGATTACCCCGACGCCGAAAATTTCCTGCAGCTGTTTTACTCGCCCAACCGCTCGCCCGGCCCCAATCACAGCAATTACGCCAATGCCGAATGCGACGCCCTTTACGAGCAAATCCGCGTCA
>JAXGSX010000338.1:0-3600 GCA_040775225.1 Kiritimatiellia bacterium
GCCGGAGTGGAATTCCTGTTCCAGATTGCATTGCCGAGCCCAAACCGTCTGGACGGGTTGAAAGCCAAACTGGGGCTGCCGGCCGATTTCAATCCTCTGGCCAGGGCGTCGGAATGGCTGAAAACCGGCTTGCAAGATCATGGCATTGGCGCCAAAACCGCTGCCGGATATGGGTGGTTTGTGATGCCAGGGGCATCAGGCAATACAGCTAATGCCACGGCCGTTGGCAGTGGAACTGCGTCCATCCCGGACTTCAACGACCGTATATTTTTGAATTTGCTCAAATTGTGCGATACTAGAAACCGCGGCCAGTGGGGTCAACTCACTTCAATAATGACGCGGTTGAGCAAGCCGGAAAATCGCGAATGGTTGGAGAAGTTTTGGCGGGAAACGCAAGGCAAGGATTTTAAAGATTTGCGCAATAAAGAATGGTATCCAAAGGAGGCTGCCCAAAAATGAACTGGCAGACCTATAACATTGAAGTCATCACCCCCTGTTTCTGCGCCGGGGCCAACCAGCAGCAGGCTGAAATCCGCGTGCCCTCCATCCGCGGCCAACTCCGCTGGTGGTTCCGCGCGCTGGGCGGCACGCGCCAAGAAGAAGCACAAATATTCGGCGGCGTCCATGGCGGCGCCACGGCCAGCGCGGTCAGGTTGCGCGTGGGAAACGTTCTGAAAGGCCCGGCGTGGGATATGTTTCCCATGAGAATCAATACTCCATGCTCATATATCTGGTATTTTGCCAGTGTGGCGGATCATGGGAAGCGATGGTGGTTGAATGGCCAGAAAGGTAAAAGCAATCCCGATGGACATCTGCCTCCCGGGACAACTTTTGATTTACAGTTTGCTTGCTGTCCTTCTATGGAAGAATCAAAACGAACAAGGTTTATGATGGCATTAGAGGCTTTTTGCCGTTTTGGCGGGTTTGGCCTGCGCCTGACAAGGGGAATGGGGGCAATTGCCTGCAATACGCATTTTAGCGGCAATCTGGCCAGTTTTCAAAAATCTGCAGTCATATTAGAAGATTCGGGCTTTACTGTGCGTTGGAGAGATCAAATATTCAGATCATGGCAAGCTGCGATTAGCGATGCTGAAAAATGGCTAAAAAATGATTTGAGGAAGGAATTTAACGCGAAAAAGCAACGGTCAAGTCCGCTTGGATCAGATAGTCCGCGCCAAACCAGTGCCGTTTATTTCCGCCCCATTAGAATTGATGAAGGATACGCATTGCTGATTTTTGAGGCGCCGCACGCCATGGTTTTGTCGCCGGCGTCGCGTCGTGATAGCCCAGCAATTGAAAAACGATCATTTACAGGCGTCGCTCCAGTTGGTAATGAGCATCGTAATTACCGCAATTGATAAACAAACTCAAATCTGAAATCTCAAATCCCGACACCAGCCGGCGGCATCTAAAATCTCAAATTAAAAACCCAAGGTTTTTCATGAAATACGAGCGTTTTGAGGATTTGCCGGTATGGCAGGCGGCAATCGCATTGGGCGTTCAGATTTTTACCATGACCGAAGATAAATCTTTCCGGTTCAAGGGTGACATCGCCAACCAGATCCAACGTGCGGGACTTTCCATATCCAATAACATTGCCGAGGGGTTTGAACGCGGCACCAGCCAGGAGTTGATCACTTTTCTTTACATCGCCCGCGGTTCCGCCGGCGAAGTCCGATCCATCCTCTGCCTGCTGGAACGCATGGACGCCTTTGCCCATTTGAAATCTCAAATCTTAAATCTCAAATCCACCGCCGAATCAATCAGCCGTCAGATTCGAGCCTGGGCGGATTCGCTGCAAGCAAGCGACATTAAGGGACAACGCTACCTGACCGAGCAAAGCCGGGAGTGTTTTCAAGGCAAAAAACGCGTAGAGGCGGTCATGGCGCAGTTGAAAGCGGCCTATCCGGGGCCGGGGCGGGCAAAGCCGGCGGTTGACGCTTAGGAACAATCCCTTATGGCAAACTTGCTGATTTTAACCGTCGGCACCGGCACCGCCGGACAGCATTCCGATTTGCACGCGGGACTGACCGCCACCATTCGCGCCATACGGCCGCGCCGCTACTGGCTGGCGCCCAGCGCCGACAGGAATTCTATTGCCATGGCGGAATTGATCCGCGATGACTGCCCGGATGGGTTCACCCCGGCGGATGAGGCGGCAGGTTTTTTCGTCATCCCGAATTATGACGATATTTTCGATTGCCGCGCGGTGATGCGGCAGGCCATCGCCGCCGCCAAAAACCATCTGCGCCCGGACGAAAAACTGTTGGTCAACCCCACCAGCGGCACCAAGCAGATGAGCGCCGGCGCCACCCTGGCGGCGTTGGACGAGGAAATTGGCGATTTGGTTTTCACGGTCGGAAAACGCGCCGATGGCGTGGTGAAAACCGGGACGGAACGGCTAGTATCCTTCTCTCCCCGTGATTTTTTCGTGGACCGCGATTTGCGTTCTGCTGATTTGTTGTTCCGTAACGGCGCATATAGCGCGGCCGTCCGGTTGTTGGACCGTTACGCAGACTTGCCGGCGGCGGCGAAGCCACGGGCGCGGGCCTTATGCATGTTCGAATGGCAACGTTTGAATTATGCGCCGGCGGCGACGCATGCGGCGTTATTCGACCAGCGGGCGGGTGAATACCTCCGCGGTTTGGCGCGCGATGTTGAGGCCAACCGGCTTTCCCTCCCGGTATTGTGCGATCTGCTGCGCGGCGCGGATGCATTGCGCTGCTGGAATGATTGCGAGGAGGCGGTTACCCGGTATTACAAAGCCCTGGAATACGCCATGCGGCTGCGGCTGGCGCAGGCCCTCGAAAAAACACCGCCCTTTAAAATCAAGGATTTGCGGCCACTGCTTCCGCCGAAGTTGATTAATGAATTGCGTCCACGCAACGATGGGGTGATTTCACCCGGCATGGCATGGATGTTGCAGGCACTCGCCCATCTGGGCGATCCGTTTGCCGGCGCTTGCCAGGTGGATAAGGCGTTGCTAGGCAAATTCAGGTTGCGCAATGAGCGGGTGCATGATATTCGGCCGGTTCAACCGGCGGAAGCGCAGTCTTTTTGCGACCGCTTAAACAATTTGTTTGCCAACAACATGCCGGAACTGGCGGATGTCAGAGCGCAGGCGCCTAAACCGCCGGATACAATGCTGACGCAATGAGACCCCGCCATAAATTCATTACCCAGCATGCGGCACAACCTGAGGCAACAGTTCTCTTTGCCGTGGTCGGCAATTCGCCGGCGGTGCTCACGGAAACCATCTGGGCGCTGGCGCAGTCCCGTCCGGCGGTTATTCCCGACCGCGTGGTTGTTTTGACCACCAGCGTTGGAGCCGTGCAAATCCGTTCCGCGCTGTTTGCGCCCAGCGCCTCCTGCGCGGGCCGGCCGGTCTGGGATGCCCTGCGTTCCACACTAGAGGAAAACGGGCATGATTTGGATGGGCGACTGCGGTTTGGGGACACAGCGGATGATATCCGGGTTTTTACCGCCGCCGATCCGCGCCATGGCTGTTCACGGGAGTTGGACGACATCCGCGATGTGCATGCCAATAACGCCGTGGCCGATTTTATCCTCGAAAAGCTGCGCGCTTTCACGGAAACGCCC
>JAXGSX010000339.1:0-3582 GCA_040775225.1 Kiritimatiellia bacterium
ACTCGTAGCAGCCCATGTCCGCCAGCCGGGTGAACCGGTCCAGCCGCGGACGCCCATCCAGATCGAATGCGCCGGGCATCCACGCCAGGTTTGTGCCGGCATGCATGCCGGGCGAGCCGGCTTGCAGCCGGTAATTTCCGGCGTCCGGGTAGGTGAACTGCGGATCGGCCCCGATGCAACCCGCGCCCCAGGCGCCATCGGCCTCGGGGGTGCAGGTGTAAAACACATTGGTCCGGCGGTCGGGCACCTCAAAATGCCAATCGTCATAAAGCCCGGCGTCGCCGATTTTATTGGACGCCACCACGGCATTGAGAATCGTGTCCGCGCCCGTGCTTTTCAGGTAAATGCCGCCGCCGGCAAGCTTGGCGTGGTTGCCGGCAACGGTGCAGGATTCAACCATGTTGGAAGCACTGTTGTTGATGTATATCCCCGCGCCTACGCCGCCCTTGTCGGCATCGGGATGCGTGCCATAAGACCAATTGCCGTAGACCAGTGTGTTGCGCAAGACAACATTGGAGGACATGTATACCCCGCTGCCAAAGGCGCGCAGAGCATTGGTGACAATATTGCCGCGTATTTCACAACTATCAACCAGCACGCCGTAAGAGTTGACGGAAACGCGCACGCCGGCGCCATAACTATCCTGCACGCCATCGCCGACAAGAACATTGCCGACCACACGCGAATGCGTCACCGTGCCCGATCCCGGGCCCACGCTGGCAGTCCGGTAAAAATTCACCGCCCCGCGGCCGATTGAAAGGGTATTATAGCTGATATCGCAATTGCTGGCCAGGCACCAGCCGCGCACCAGCAAGGCGCCCAGATCGCAACCTGTATTATTTACAATTTTGGAATCATAAATTTCCAAATTGCAATTATCGGCGCCGGCAAACACGCCGCCGGCGTAATTGTTTGATACGGTTACGTCATAAGCCCGCAAAGCGCCGCTGGATGCCAGGGAAATTCCCTGCGTTACATTGCCGCACACCATGCTGTCGGCAATGAGGTTGTTCGTGCCGGACGCCCATACCCCGCCACCGCCCCAGCCGGCTTCGTTCGAAAACACGGCGCAGCGGGACATGCTGGCATTGCCGGCCAATTGAACGCCTCCGCCGTAATCATAACCGGTAATCGTTGCAATGACCCGGTTATAACACGCCGTGCTGTCAACCATGGTTCCGCCGATCAGATATACTCCGCCGCCGGCGCCTGCGCTGCTGCGGCCTTCGCACAGGTTGCCGCTGATCAGGCAATTGCTGATCATGCCGAAACCGGTTGTTTGCATAAAAATGCCCGCGCCGCGTCCGCCAAAAGTTGAAGCCAAGCCGACATGATTGCCGGTGACATGGCACTCCATCAGGCTGCCGGCGGAGCAAAACACTCCGCCGCCATACCCGCTGAAGCTGGTGTTGGTCGGATACCCATTGGTGATGGTCAGTCCTTGCAGGATGGCATCGGCATGCCGGAGATAAAAACAGCGGGTTGTTCCGCCGCCGTTGATGATTGTGCCGTCGCGGTCCAGGCTGCCCTGATTCCAACTGCGGATATGCACTTTTTTATTGACGTCAATGTAAGTTGTCACGGCATATTCGCCGTTAGATACCAGGATGATGTGCCCGCCGGACGCCTTGGCCACGGCATTGCTGATGGTGGCCAGCGGCTCCAGCCAGCTCAAGCCATCGCATGAGCCGTCATCGTTGCCGGCCGGCGGCATGGCCACATGCCAGGTGGTCTGGGCCGAGGCCGGCAGCAGGCCGGCCAGGATCAACCCGCATGCCGCGACGATCCAAGGCCTCCGCCATAAATATCTGAATTGTTTTTTACTCATGACTTTCTCCTATGCGGCTTAGCGGCTTTGTGAGACATCCATTTCTGATGCCTTAACCGATATATCCCGCGATTGTTCCGCCATGAACGCGGTCCGGCCGGCGGGACCGCCGGCCGGCCAATGCACCCGCACATCCCGCAGCCGCGCGTCATGCACATGGCGCAGGTAAAAAGCATGCGGAATTTTCCGGCAGACTTCCGATGCCAGGCAGCCGATCGGGTCCGGCACGGCCGCCAACAGCGGCTCAGGCGGCGTATCGGCATGCATGACCACATCCGAAAGTTCGATGCGTTCCATCGGCAGCGCCGAGCTGCCGGTCAAACTCACCGCGCCCGGACCGTAAATTTGAAGGCCGCTGCAAGACACATCGCGGATGCCCGCCGGGGGGCGGCTGTCCGGAAATACCTGGCAGTAAAAAGGCGATTCGCGGGCGCGGATGCTGAGATTCCGCGCCTGGATATTTTCAATTTGCGGGCCATGCACATTATCGTAAATCGTGTCTTTCAATCCCTGGGGCATGGCGGCATAAACATGCAGACTGAGTCCGACGCGGGCATCCATGATCAAGTCGCTCAGCAGGCAATCGCGGATCGGGCCGTCGCCATGCGGACCGATGCGTACGGCATTGCACGCCGACCGCAGCACGCAGCCGGTCACGATGACATTTTCACAGGCGCGTGGTTCGCTGCCAAACATGCCGTTGCCCGGGCCGCTGTAGATGGCAATACAATCATCCGCGCTGTCAATAAAACACTGGCTGATCAGGACGTCGCGGCAGGCGGTGGGGTCGATCCCGTCGCCATTGGGTGTTTCGGGCGGATTACGGATGGTCACACCCTGGATGCGCACGCGTTCGCAGCCAAACGGCCAGATCGTGTAAGTGGGGGAATTCAGCAGTTGCACGCCCTCGATGAGCACATCGCGGCATTCGCAAAACGCCAAAGTATGCCCGGGCCGCCATTCGGGGATGGAAAAGCGCCGCAGGAGCGTCCCTTCCTTGGGCGGGCCGAAAAACGCCCGGCCGTTGCCGTCGATCACGCCCCGGCCGCGGATGGCGATGTTATCGGCCTGAAAGGCGCAGATCAGATGCGCGGCGGAGGTGGTGCTCCGGAGGGGCTTGACGTCATACGGCGCATTGCCGGCGGTGGTGTAATCCGCGCGGCGGGGACTGCCAAGCAGCGTGGCGCCGGCATCCAGGAAGAACTCCACATGACTGCGCAGGTAGAGCGTTCCGCAGGTAAAAATGCCCGCGCCCAAAAACACACGCCCGCCGCCGGCGGCATGGCAGGCTTCAATGGCGCGCTGGATGGCCGCCGTGTCATTGGCGGCGCCATCGCCGCGCGCGCCGTAGGCGCGGACATCGAAGACAGTTGATTTTCCGCCGCCAGGCGGCATGGTGGATGCGGTTGATGTCATAATTTAAATATCCATGTCACATGCCCGCATATCCGGGCGCTGCCGAAAGCCGGTATTCCGCACCGTCGGGCGCCATCCCCTTCCCATCCATATTTTCTTCGAAAGCAAACAGAATTGCGGTCTCGGTGTCAAGATCAAATGCCCCGGCCGGCGGTGTAAAGTCGGATTGATAACGCGCGGTCCGCGAAATCCGCAAATCGCGCATAACGCCCGCCATGGCCTGCCATCCGCTGTTCAATGCGCCGACCTGGATGGCATAGGGTTGGCGCGTATCCAGCACCGAATTGACCGCCGCCGCCAGGCGCTCCGGGTGCGCGCATACCGGAGCGCCGGACAGT
>JAXGSX010000340.1:0-3571 GCA_040775225.1 Kiritimatiellia bacterium
ATTGAAAATTGAGAAGATTCACCCAACCCACGGTAATTTTTTGACATGCCAAGCATTGCCAGCCGTCAACTTTACTCGCGCCGCCGGTTTCTGGCCGGCTGCGGCGGCGCCCTGGGCGCCGCCGCGCTCTGGCCGGCCGGCGCGGCGCCGGAAGGCCACGGGGCCGGCATTCCGCCGGACCTGCGCGCCGCGGAGTTCTGGGAGCCCCTGGCGGATAACCGCGTCCGCTGCCGCCTGTGTCCCCGGGCCTGCACCGTCGGCGACGGCCGGCGCGGTTATTGCCGCACCCGGGAAAACCGCGGCGGAAAATACTACACCCTGGTTTACGGCCGCGCCTGCGCGCGCAATGTTGACCCCATCGAAAAAAAACCGTTGTTCCATGTTTACCCCGGCAGCCGCGCTTACTCGATCGCCACGGTCGGATGCAATTTCAACTGCCGTTTCTGCCAGAACTGGGACATTGCCCAGGCCGCCCCGGAAGATTTCAAGGTGGATTTTCACTCTCCCGCGGAAATTGCCCGGGCGGCGTCCGACGCCGGCTGCCGCACGCTGGCTTACACTTACAGCGAGCCCACCGTGTTTTACGAATACCTCCGGGATTGCGCGCGCGCCGGCCGGGAATGCGGCGTGGAGAGCGTGATGATAAGCAACGGCTACATCGAAGCGGCGCCGCTGGAAGCCCTGTTGCCGCTGCTGCGGGCGGTGAAAATTGACCTGAAAGCCTTCGCCCAGGACTTTTACGGCCGTGTCTGCGACGGCGAACTGCGGCCGGTGCTGGAAACGCTGCGGCGCCTGCGCGGCGCCGGCATCTGGTTCGAAATCGTGGTGTTGATCATCCCGTCGCTGAACGACCAGCCGGATGAAATCCGCCGGATGACCGAGTGGATAGTCCGGGAACTGGGTCCCGACGTGCCGGTGCATTTTTCCCGGTTTCATCCGACTTATAAAATGCGCAACATGCCGCCCACCCCGCCGGCGGTATTGGAAGAATGCCGCGGACTGGCCCGCGCGCAAGGCTGCCGGTTCGTCTATATCGGCAATGTGCCCGGCGCGCCCGCGCAGGATACGGTCTGCCCCGACTGCGGCAAAGTCCTGATCCGCCGCGCCGGCTACCACATTGCGGAAAACCATCTGGAGGCCGGCCGGTGCAGCGGCTGCCGACGTCCAATTCCGGGGGTCTGGCAGTTGAAATCCGTTCCGACGTAAAACCTTAACACCCTAAAACATAAAACTTTCAAAACATTCATTTTGAAATCCGTTCCGGCAACATGAAAATCCTGGTCATATCCAAATTACTGCCTGCCAGCACAGGCGTCAGCGGCGCCGCGATTGTTTATAACCGCATCCGCCATATCGCATCCCTGGGATGGGAAGTGGATCTCCTGGCTTTTGCTCCGCCGGACGGCGGCGGGCAGGCGGAGGCGGCGCGCCTGCACGATATGGTCCGCCGTCTGGAACTGCTGCCGACTCCTCCCGCCGGCGCGCTGGGTTGCGGACGATGGAATTACTTTTCAAGAATCCCCTATCCCTTCTGCACGGCCACTTCAAGAACCATGGCATTGCTGGCCGGCGAAATGGTGCGCCGGGAGCGTTACCATGTGGTCATTGCCGAATTCTCGGAAATGGGGCAATATCTTTTCGGCAACCCTCACCTTGGCGCCGTGCGCCGGATTGTTTCCTGCCATGAATGCCGCACGGCCGCCTGGGCGCGCGCCATGCGTCTCCACCTCTGGCGGTATGGAGGCGTGACCAAGCGCCTGCATTTCAGCCGGCTGCGGAACTACGAATTCGCCATGTACCGCAACATGGACCATGTGCTGGCGTTGACTTCCCAGGAACGCCATGAACTGCTGAAATACGCGCCCAACCTGCGGGTGGCCGTCGCACCGCCGGGGATCAATCCGCCGCCGGCCCGGGAACGCCCGCTGCCGCCGGGCCGCTGCCTGCTGTTTATCGGGTGTTACGCCAACGAGGCGAATCGCGACGCCGTGCGCTGGTTTGCCCGCGCCGTCTGGCCGCTGCTCAAGATGCGCTATCCCGACCTGCTGTTTTACGTGGTCGGCTACGGCGCCACCCGCGACATCCGGGATTTGGGACGCCGGGACGCCTCCATCATCGTCACCGGCGCGGTGGACGACTGGCAGCCGTACCTGGCCAAGGCGCGGGTATTTGTCTGTCCCTTCCGCATGGGCGGCGGATTCCACGTAAAAAACCTGGAAGCCATGGCGGCTGGCGTGCCGGTGGTCAGCACGTCCATCGGCGCGGCCGGCATCCCATCCTGGGACGGCGAAAGCATCCTGCTGGCCGACACCGCGCGCCAGTTTGCGCGGTGCGTCAGCCTGCTGCTGGACGATTCGGGCGTTTGCCGCACCCTGGCCGCCAACGCGCGGAAGCTGGTGGAGCACCGGTTTACCGGCGCCAACGAAAAAGCCGTGCTGGCGCAAGTCCTGGAGGAAGTCGCCGCCGGCTACGACTGACGCTGCCAGCGCGCGACAAACATGCCGTTGCAGGCGCCTTCCCAGGGCCAAATCCATATCCGTCCGTCCGTCTCTCCGCCTGTCAGGGGGTGCGCCGCCGGTTGCGGCACAAACTCCGGCCGGCGTCGCGTGAAATCCGCGGCCGCGCCCGCGGTTTCAACGGCGGTCATGGTGCACACGGCATAAACCAGGCGGCCGCCCGGCCGCACTTTTTCCGCCGCCGCATCCAGCAATCGCGCCTGCCGGACGGCATGCTCCGCGGCAGCGGACTCCGCCGCGCGCCAGCGGGCGTCGGGATTGCGATGCCATGTGCCCATCCCGGAACAAGGGGCATCCACCAGCACGCCGTCAAACAGTCCCGGCGGCCGGCCGCCGGCGCCGCCAGCCCATGGCCGGCAATGAATCGGGGCGGCATCGTGCTTGGCCCGCCTCCGCTGCAATTCCGAGAGTATTGCCGGCCGGGCATCCGTCGCCCAGATCTCACCGTTGCCGGCCATTAAATCCGCCAGGTGCAGTGTTTTGCCGCCGGCGCCCGCGCAGGCATCCCACCAGCGTTCGCCCGGCCGGGGCGCGCAGAGCAGACCGACCGCCTGGGAAGCCAGGTCCTGGACTTCCAGATATTTTACATGGGCCGGATTATAATCCGGCGGGCAAACGCCGGACAAGGCCGCCGCCTGCGCCATCGCCGGATGCGGCTGGGCGCCCGACGGCCAGGCGGGCGCAGTTCCGGCGGCCTGGCCATCCCGGCGAACCCAGACCGCTGGCCGGGTTTGAAAAGCTTCCAGGCATGCCTGCCAATGTGTTTCATCCGGGATACGGGCGGGATAAAACAACTGTTGCGCAGTCCACAGCGGAACCAGACCGGCAGACGACGGAGCAGCCTCCAATTGGAGATATTGCCGTAAATTGGCCGCTCGTTCCGGCAGGGCCAAACCGCCCGGCAGCCGCGGCGGCGGCGGCAATCCGGCTCGCACCGCCAGGCAATCCAGCGCCGGATGCGGCGCCAGACCATCCAGCAGCCCGGCCGCCGCCAAACCGGCCTCAGCCGGGATTGCCGCCGGCAGCCAGCCGCGCCAGCGGTGCCAGGCGAAAAT
>JAXGSX010000341.1:0-3566 GCA_040775225.1 Kiritimatiellia bacterium
ATGTTAATCCGCCGTGCAAAATAATTTTTGCACGGCTCCGAAAGGAGCGCCGAAACCATGGAATAGCCATCAAAAACACAACGCAGAAAAGCGATAATTATAAATTACGTGCAAAATTCAGGGAATAGGTTTTGGGCGCGCCGCAAAACCGCGAATAAACCCGGGCGATGATTTCGCCGAGGATGGTGTAGCCGGTGTCGCTGTAATGATAATTCCGGTTCGGCGCAAAAAACTCCAGGCGATGCAGGGCAACCTGCCCGACCAGCTCGGCGGCGGTAAACTGATGTTCCGGCTCCAGGTCCAGGCGATATGTGACGTAGGGCGCGCCGCCGCAGCCCGGGACGGGATCGTTATCCACATCATAGACGCCGGCGCTGTGCCGGAGCAGTTGCGCGATGGTGATCTCGTCCTTGTGCGGGATGTTCCAGTTGGTGTCGGCGGGGACGTAAGGGATGGCGCTGCCCGGAATGTTGTCCGTGATTTTCGCCTGGATGTCCAGCAGACCCTGGCGATGCAGGCGCAGGATGGCCGCGGCGGTGAAACTCTTGGTGTTGCTGGCAAACCGGAAAGTGGTGTCGGGGGTCAGAGCCTGGCCCGGGGCGGCCGCTGAGGAGGCAAAAAAAGTTTCATTGGATGTCTCCAGCAAAACGCTCAGCGACGGCACGGGAACGCCCAGGGCCGTCTCCAGGTTCAGGCGCACGGCATGGACCGCGTTGCTGACTTTTTCCGCCGGCGTGAGCGCTGCCGCGCGCACGCCGCCGCAGAGAACCCCAACCGCCGCCAGCGCCGCAACATATTGCCAGGCACGACAAAAGCTTATTCTCTTGGCAATCCAATGCATTTGATTTACTCCTTGAATTCGAATTGGTTTTCCAGCGGAGATGCTGGCACATCCGCCGGAGCGTGTCAAACAAAACTGCCGCACTTCGGGATTGACAGGCGGCTGGTTTTGGCAACAATGATTTGGTTTTTCAAGGGAATCCCAGAGCATTGCATGCCATGAAAATTATTTGCGCCACCAGCATGCCGTTCGCGCGGGAGGCTTTCGGCCGGCTGGGCCACGTGGAAATCCTGCCGCCGCGCGAAATTACGCCCGCGCGCGTGCGCGACGCCGATATCCTGGCCGCGCGTTCCACCCTGCGCGTGAACCGCGCACTGCTGGAGGGCAGCCGCGTGCGGTTCGTCGGCACCGCCACGATCGGCACCGACCACCTAGACATCCCCTGGCTGGAGCAGGCCGGGATACGCTGGTGTTCCGCCGCCGGCTGCAACGCCAACAGCGTGGCGGAATATGTGGCGGCGGCGCTGTTGCGTCTGGCCGCCCGCCATGATTTCACACTGACCGGCAAAACCATGGCCGTGATCGGCGTGGGCAATGTCGGCCGCCTGGTCGTCCGCAAAATGAGCGCCCTGGGACTCCGCATCCTGCAGAACGACCCGCCCCGGCGCGACGCCGAAAACGACCCGGTCTTCCAGCCGCTGGACGCCGTGCTACGCGGGGCGGATATCGTCACCCTGCATGTGCCGCTGACCAATGACGGCCCCTATCCCACCTGCCGCATGGCAAATGCCGCGTTTTTCAACATGCTCAAGCCGGGCGCGATTTTCATCAATGCCGCCCGCGGCGGCGCGCAGGATTCGGACGCGCTGCTGGCGGCCATGGACCGCGGCCGGGTGGCGCATGCCATCCTGGACACCTGGGAAGGCGAGCCGGCATTCCGTCCCGACGTCCTGCGCCGCGCCGCTTGCGGCACACCGCACATTGCCGGGTACTCCTACGAAGGCAAGGTCATGGGGACGGTGATGGTTTACCGCGAACTCTGCCGCTTCCTGAACGTCGAGCCGGACTGGGATTATGAAGCGCTGCTGCCGCCGCCCG
This sequence comes from Kiritimatiellia bacterium, assembly GCA_040775225.1. GTDB lineage: Bacteria > Verrucomicrobiota > Kiritimatiellia > JAAZAB01 > JAAZAB01 > JAXGPF01. The sequence continues at coordinate 1,880 of JAXGSX010000341.1, forward strand.
CGACGCCGGAAATCTCCATGGAGCCGCCGCCGCGCGGCACCCCGTCCGAGCGGCTGCTGGACCAGGCGGTGCGGCGGCTGTACGACATCGAGCAGGACGATGCCAACCTGCGCCGGATCGCCGGCCTGGACGACCAGGCGCGCGGGCGCGCATTCGAGGAATTGCGCCAGAAATATCCCATGCGCCGGGAATTCCGGTACACGCGCATCGCGGGCCCAGGTTTGCCGTCCGATTTGCTGCAGCAATTTGCCGCGCTGGGATTCCGCTGCAACGGCTGACCGGCGCGGCGGCGCGCCGGGGCCCGCTCCGCCCCGCATCCGTAATGCCCGAGACGGATTGCCGACTTCTTATGCAAGAATATATCCACAACCTGTCGTTGGAACAGCTTGAATCGGCCTGCTGCGAACTGGGTCAGCCGGCCTGGCGCGCGGCCCAGATATGGCATTGGCTGTATGTCCGCCGGGCCGCCGGCTGGGATGAGATGCGCAATTTGCCGCGCGCCCTGCGGGAAAAACTGGCCGGCCGCTTCCTCTATGCCGCCGTCCAGCCGGAACAACAGGCCGCAGAAGCGGCGGCCGGCGCCGGCGCAGCCACACATAAGATCGGCAGCACGCTGGCCGACGGCGAAGTCATTGAAACCGTCCTGATACCCGCGCCCGGGCGGGGCGGGGCCGGGCGCCAGACCGTCTGCGTATCCAGTCAGGCCGGGTGCAAGTTTCATTGCGCCTTCTGCGCCAGCGGCCAGGCGGGATTCACCCGCAACCTGTCCGTGGCGGAGATGGTGGAGCAGGTACTGATGTGCGCCCGCCGCCTGGACGCCCCGCCGACGCACGTGGTTTTCATGGGCATCGGCGAGCCGCTGGATAATTACGACAACGTGTTGGCGGCCATCCGCATCCTCAACCACCCCGACGGATTGCGGATCGGCGCCCGGCGGATCACCATCAGCACCTGCGGGATCATACCCGGCATTCAGCGCCTGGCCCGCGAGGGACTGCAGACGGAACTCTCCGTATCGCTGCACGCCCCGAACGACGAACTGCGTTCGCAACTCATGCCGGTCAACCGCCGCTACGGCCTGGCGCCGCTGCTGGCGGCCTGCCGCAAATATGCCAGCCACACCGGCCGGATCATCACCTTCGAATACACGCTGATTGACAGACTCAACGCCGCCCCGGAACAGGCGCGCGCCCTGGCGAAACTGCTGCACGGCTGCCATTGCCGCGTCAACCTGATCCCGCTGAGCCCGGTGACGGAGTTTGCCGGGCAGCCGCCGCCCCCGGCGGCCGCCCGGGAATTCATCCGCATACTCGAGCAGGCCGGGATCAATGCCACGCTGCGCGCATCGCGCGGCGCCGGCATAAACGCCGCCTGCGGGCAATTGCGCTTCACCCGCCGCGCGGCCGGAAAACCGGCGTGACACCGCGCGCCCGGCATGCTAAAATACTTCATCATGAATCATTGCCTTGCCAGCGTTTACCCCGAGGCGGCCGGCGAATTGCCCCCGGCCGCCGAGCCGGCGGAACTGCCCGCCTACCTGACCGACGAATCGCGCCTGGCCGGACGCGCTGAAAAGATTTTTCTGCCGCGCAGCGAAGCCGAAATCCTGGCGCTGCTGCGCCGGGAGGATGCAGCGCCCTTGACAATTTCCGGCGGCCGGACCGGCATTACCGGCGGCGCCGTGCCG
>JAXGSX010000342.1:0-3554 GCA_040775225.1 Kiritimatiellia bacterium
AGGAAGGCAATGCGATCCTGGGGCATCTGTTCGGCTCCAAGGAACTGAGCCGCGCGGTCGCCGCACAGGCCGCACAGGCGACCGGCATTTCGCAATCGGTCATGAAAGCCATGCTGCCGGCGCTGGCGCCCATGATCATGGGCGGATTGTTCAAGCCACCATGACTGGCCATGCCACACGTTTTTGGCGTCAAACAGTTCGCCCAACAGCTTGATGGGCGGATACTCCCGGGATGGGTCGCGCGGCATCTCGCCGAGCAGACGCCGGCCGACGATGGTTTCCGCCTTGTCGTTGTAGGCCTTGTTCAGTTCCAGGCGCCAGGCATCGTCGTGCTGGTAGCGCCAGTAATCCTCGGACACGCCCAATTCGTCGTAGACGCATTCGCCCGTGAGGCTGGCGCCGAAAGCCGGCTGGGGAATATGCGCGCCGAACGGATCGGCCTGGGCGATGGACTGGTCCGCCCAGAATTGCTCCAGATTCACCGGCGCCAGCCCGCCGGCGGCATGCGTAGCCTTAACCAGTTCCTCCGCCAGTCTTTGATCATCATGGCCGGTCATATGAAATTTCTCCAGATGGTGTCAATTCTTCAACAAATAGGATTAAAATGCAATGGCTGATTTTCGATTGTTATGCTTTACCCGCCCGGAACATACGGAACATGGCAAATTCAGTTGCAATAAGCATAAGCCGCACAAGAATTGTTTATACTGATTGCAGCCTGGCGCCAAATATTAAAAATTGTGTGTCTTTTTATTTGACGGATAAACGAGATTATGTTTTCATATTGTTAAATATATAAACAAATATGCTTTATAATAGCAATAATTACTAAATTAATGCAAAATATTGATATATATCATGTCGGCAAATCCAGGAAATTGCGGGGTATTGTCAGGTACGTGTGGCGCCGGCGCGGGACGGCGACCCGCTCGGATGTGGCGCGCGATCTTCATTTAAGCAATGCCACGGTGTTCCCGGCGATTGATCAGTTGACGCGCGCCGGGATTCTGGAGAATGTTCCTTTGCCATCCAATGCCAAGGGGCGCAAACCCAGCGGGCTTCGGATTTGCGGCCGGCAATGTTTTGCGCTGGGCATATCCCTGCACCGGGAACGGGCCGATATCGCGGCTTTGGACGCCAGCCAGAAGGTAATCTGTCAAGCCCGGATAGACCGATTGCCGACCAATGGCGATGCGCTTTTTAAGAAGCTGATGCCGGCCGTGGCAAAGTTCATGGGCGACAACAGGCTGCACTCATCCCGGCTGGCGGGGGTTGGCGTGGTTTTGCCGGGTTTCGTGGATCACAGACATGGCATTGTCAGGCAGTCATCCTGTTTTGATGCGCGGGTTCAGGTTCCGGTTGCCGCGTTTGTTAAAAAAGCCCTGGGATGCCCCTGCATGGTGCTCAGCACCGCCCCGGTGCTGGCGCTGACGGAAAAGGAATGGGGGTTGGCCTCGGGAATGTCAACGTTCCTTTATTATTGCGGCATGGGACTGGGAATGTTTCTGGACGGCCGGCTGTTCATGGGCCATCAGAGTTACGGCGGCGAACTGGGTTTTATAAAATTCAATGACGACCGCAAGCCCGACGCCGACAGCCGCACCGGCACTTTTCACTGGGCGTCGCCGTTCCGGCAGATCGGGTTGCGGCTGGAAACCCTGATCAAACAAGGCGCGGAAACCATGGCCGCGGCCTGGCTGGCGGAAGGGCGCACCCTGTCCCTGGATTTGATCATCGAGGCCGCGCTCCAGGGCGACGCCCTTTGCCGCGGCCTGGTGGCCGATGGATTCCAGGTTGAAGCCGAGATGATGGTGAGCCTGAATTACCTGTTCAATCCGGAGGCGATCTTTTTGCAGCCCTGGACCGCGCAATGTCCGGATATATCGCTGGATATCGTCAATCGCCGGCTGGAATTGTGCCGGGTAATCAATCCGGATATGCAGGTCAGAGCCATGGCCGCAAGGTATGGCCGGTCTGACCTGGCGCGCGGGGTGGCGATGCTGCCGCTGAACCGGTTTTTAAGCGAAGTATAAGAACCAATTTCAAAAGTCCTGTCAAAAAGGTCGGGGTGGAACCCGACCCTCCAAAAAAAGGGTTGTTTTTCCATTTTGGAGGGACGACTTCCACGTCGTCCGAGACTTTTAAAATTGGCTCATCAGGATGAATATTAATCTGGAGGCAACATGCAGACGAAATCATTTTTAATGCCGGGCTTGTGCATGTTCGGATTCCTGGCCGGCGCGGATGCCGTTTCCCTGAATGAAGCCGGCTACGCCAAATATTATGATCGGGCCCAGGCGTTGATTCCCGGTTTGACGGTGGTCGAGCAATCATTGGTGGATGCCGCTGCCTGGGAAATCAGCGGCGGCCGGTTGATTGACGAGGCCGGCGCAATGCGGGTGGAGGCTGAAGCCGGCAGTGTGGATTTAATCTGGAAGGGCAGTTTCCCTCCCGCTGCCAGCCAGGCTGTCCTGCTGGAGTGGCGGATAGCGGCAGATGCGCCGGCCCAGGTCATGTGCCATGTATTCACGGACGGCAGGTTCAACCGGGTCGGCGCACAAATGCCGGCTGACGGCAAGACGAACAGCGTGGTTATTTATTCGCCGCCCTGGCGCCGTTACGGCGAACTGGACAAGCAGAGATTTGACGGCATCAAGTTAACAGTCAGCGGCGCAACGCTGGCGGGAACGGCGTTTACAGTCCAATTGGCGCGGCTGAAATCGGATTATTCCGAGGGGTTTTTCCGCCGCTCCCTGACCGTGCCGGCCGGAACAATATGGTCGGCCGCGGCTGAAGTGGGCGACGCCGTATCCCTGTATGTGAACGGGCGGCAGGTGGATGACGCAACCATTGTCATGCCGCGCCCGACCGTAAAGGGATCGAGTTATTACTTGTCGCGCCGGGTTGATATGCAAAAATATATCAGCCCCGGCCGCAATGTGCTGGGCATGCGCGTCAGGCGCACAGGCAACGCGCCGGCCGCATATCTGCGCGGTTCGGTGATCATGGCGGACGGCCGGCGCATTCCGCTTGACAGCAATACCAATTGGGTATGGCATAATGCCGCTCCCGGCGGCTGGGCCGCGTTGGATTATGATGATTCAAACTGGCGCAAAATTATGAACCAGGACGATGTGTCCAGGGAAATGGGAAGGGGTTTCGGGTACCATGGAGCGGATGCGGTGGCGGCGCCCATGACTGCTTTCGGGTTTTCCTACCGTCCCCGGGGGAGCATGCCTTGTTATGACGGTAACATCAAGCTACGCAACCCGTCGGACAAGAAGCTGTATTTCAGCGAAAACAACCCGTTCCGGCTGGAAGTCATGCTGCCGCCCGGGTTCCGGGATAAAAACCCGGAACTGGCATGGGAAATCCAGCGGTATCATCCGGATGGGACGTTTGCCGAGGTTGTAAAAGGCCGGGTAAGTGAATTTGAATTGCAGACCGGGACGGGGGCGTCCCGGTTCCATGCGGAGGAAACAAAATCTCTGGCCGGCGAGATAAATTCCGCGCCTCTGCCGCGGGGGATTTACGTGTTCACGAGCCGGCTGCGG
>JAXGSX010000343.1:0-3550 GCA_040775225.1 Kiritimatiellia bacterium
GACTCGGCGCTGCGCCGCACCCGGGCGTCATAGGCGGCGCGGTCAAATAACCGGATGGTCGGTTTCGGCCAGTCCGGCACGGCGGCATTGCGATTGCGCATCCAATTAAACATGTAACGCCGCGCGCCGTTCTGGAAAGTCCAGTACAGATACGCATTGCCGCCGGAATTGATGGATTGTACCGCCGCCAGGTGCGGCGGATTGGCCAGCATGGCCATGCACCCGGCGAAGCCGTGCCCGCTCGTGCCCTGGATGCCGACCCGCCCATTGCACCAGGGCTGGCGGGCAACCCACTCCACTGCGTCGTAGCCGTCTTCGATTTCATTGTCGAAAGAGAACGGATCGAATGTGCCCGCGCCTTCCGAATCGCCGTCGCCGCGCAAGTCCTGGGTGACAAACGCCACCGCTTGTTTGCCGAACAAACCGGCGTCGCGCAAGGCGGCGCTCCACCGCCCATAGGCGGTCCGGGTCAACACCGCCGGCCAGGGTCCGGTCCCGGGCGGCAAAAACACCTCCGTCGCCAGATTCACTCCATCGCGCATGGGGGTCATGGCGGAAAAATTAGTCGCGCCGGGCGGAAATTTCGCAAGCACCGTCTGCCGCCGGTGCCGATCGCGCTCCGCCACCGCCAGGATGCCATCGCCATCGGCGTCCGCGGCAGGATATTGTTTCAAATAGGATTTCAACTCGCCGGCGGCGCGAGCTTCGCGTTCCTCGTTGCCTGCGGATTGCGAGAAAGCAATTCCGGCGCGGAGGATGGCCAACAGGGATACCGCAAGTATTCCGGCGCCCGCCGGCGCTTTGACAAGTTTCATGCTTTCATCCCCGCCAGGCGCGGGCAATTTTGAAAAAATTCTTCAGGATACGCACCCCGTCCGGATAGGCGGCCTGCCGCAATTCCGGGTGGAATTGGACGCCGTAAATCGGCTGCCGCCGGTGGCGGACGGCCTGCACGGCGCAAGCCGGCGACTCCGCCAGCCGCGCGAAGCCCTTGCCGGGCCGCTTGACTTCCCAGGCATGCGCCTGGCGCACCCGGATGATTTTGGCGCATCCGGCAAACAGCGGGTCGTCTTTGATCATGCGCACCGGGCAGACGCCCCACTCCTTGAAATAGCCCGGGCTGTAATCGGCGACATCCGGTTCGTTCGGTTTCAATTTCCGCATCGGCCCGATTTTTCCGCCGAAGTAATGCGCCAGCAACTGGTGGCTGCGGCAGATGCCGAGTTGCGGGATCGCGCTTTCGGTTACCAGGCGCTTGTACGCGGCGCAGTCCAGGATGCCGTAAGAATCGTAAGGCGCGCATCCGCCGCTGCCGCAGATGGCCCACGGCTGCAAACGCTGAATCACATCCAGGCTGGCCTGGGTGTAATGCATCGTCAGGCAGTCATCCTGCGCGATTTCCTGGAGGGTGTTGCGCGCCTTGAGCCAGCCGCCCTTGCAGAAATTTTCGTACGAATCGGTGACAATTAACAGGATCATGCAGCAATTCACGCTCCTTTCAGTGTTGCCGGCGCCGGCGCGCCGGTCACCGCCAGCCGCGTTGCCCGGTTAAGCTGCGGTTCGGCTCCGGCGCAAATGGACGGTCCGGCTCGCCGGCCAGCCGGCCGGCGCGCACCCAGCGCTTGTCCGTGCCGTAAAGATGGCGCAGCATCATTTTTTCCAAATCCCCGCAGAGACCGTCAAATTCCGGCAAGCCGGCCAGGTTGCGCAGTTCATGCGGATCATTTGTCAGGTCAAACAGGTGGAACCGGTTGCCGACCGGATACCAGATCAGCTTGTATGATCCGGCGCGGATCATGCGCATGGCCAGGTCGTTTTCGTAGTGTTCGCAATACAGGTGATCGCGTTTGGCTGGACCAAGCAGGGATGCCCCTTCCACAGTGCCGGGAACCGGCAAACCGCACATCCCGAGCAAGGTGGGCATGACGTCGCGCAGCGAACACAGGCGATCGTCCGCCTGGTGATGACCGGTCTGTTTATAATCCGCCGTCGGCACGAGGATCATCGGGATTTTGGCCGAATACTCATGCATGGGCGGTTTGCACCAGAGGTTGTGATTGCCCAGCATGTCGCCATGATCGCCGGTAAACAGGATGATGGTGTTGTCCATCAGTTTTTCCTCGGAGAGCGCGCCCAGCACCAGGCGCAACTGGTGGTCAACATAGGTGCATTGGGCGTAAAAACCCTGGCGCGCCAGGCGGGTTGCCATCGGGGAAATCCTGAACTTTTCGTAACGCCGGCGCAAGGCATGGGGCAAGGCTTCAAAGTCGCTTGCCCAGTCGCCGATGAAAGGATCATCCACGCCGATGTGCCGATACATTTCAAGGTATGCGGCAGGCGGAGTGACCGGCGGATGGGGCGCGATGAACGAACAATACCAGAAGGCCGGGCGGGTGGGATTCCGCCGCCGGATCGTCCGGCACATTTCCCGGGCCGTCCAGTTGGTCGGGTGGCAATATTCCGGCAGGTGCCAGGGCCGGACGGTGTATTCGTTGTTGCACATGCCATGGGTTAATTCCTGGCCGGCATAGCCTTCCTCGGCCAGAAACCGCTGGAAATCATCCTGAAGCATGCCCAGATTATTGCGGCCTTCTTCGTTCAAGAGGACGTCGTCAAACCCGATCCGGTCGCGCTGCGGATACACATGCATCTTGCCCACCGCGTAGGCATGGTAGCCGTGATCGCGGAAAGTCTGCGCCAGGGTCGGCAGTTCCGGCCGCATGCGCATGGTAGCGCTGTAAACGCGATCGCCATGCGTGCGCGCGGTGGTCCCGGTCATCAATTCCCGCCGCGCGGGAATGCAGGTGGGCGTTTCGCTGTAAGCCTGCGTGAAATGCACGCCATTACGGCACAACTGGTCAAGCGTGGGAGTTTGAATCAGGTCGTGTCCGGCGGCGCCCCGCAGCAATCCCGGCCATTGATCCACGCAAATCAAAAGCACATTCGGGGGGGTGGCCGGGGATTTTGCGCCCGCCGCGTTTTTTGGTTTTTTGGACATAGCTTGTTAAGTGATGTTTAGCTTGAGTTTTATACATCTGGTGAATAATGCTTGGGCGCATTTTTCACCGGTATGTTGGAACAAACCGCCCCGCAACAGCACGCTGACGTATCAGTTGCGCTGTCGCCCGGCAATCCCGCGCCATTTTCAGCGCCCAGCCCAGGTTGCCCACGCCGCACAGGGAATGCGCGTCGGAACCCAGCGAAAATCTTGCGCCGGCCGCGGCAAACAGCCTGACGATTTCCCCGTATTCCCCGGCAAAACGGTCCGGGACCGTCCTGGGATACCAATACCAGATGTTATTCATGATTTCAAACACATGTCCGCGCGCCGCAAAAGTCCGCGCCAGGCCGCGCAGCCAATGCCGGTCAAGGTCGCGCAGTGCAACGTCATCGCGCAGCCGCCCGAAATTGAAGGGATGGGCGTAAATTGCGCCGCGCGCCCTTTCGGCAGAGCGCGCCAGCATGCGCATCGCGGCCGCCATGGTTTTCCGCTTGCCGCCCCGCACATTGCGCAAATCGGGCATGGATGGCTCCAGCAAGACGTAATCCA
>JAXGSX010000344.1:0-3550 GCA_040775225.1 Kiritimatiellia bacterium
CCGTACGCTCATCCAGGATGTGCGAACCATCCATCAAGATCACCTGCGCCTGGTAAAGCCGGGGCGTCTCCAGCGACCAGGGCGCAACCTGCTTGAGCGGAATCTCCGCCGCCGCCGTGGTCGCGCGGCCGCGCGCCCGGCATGGCCGGCTGATTTCCGCCGCGAGTTTGCCGTCCGGAGCGATAATCCTGATCCGGGCGGTCAGCGTCCTGCCCCGCAAGCCGGCATGGCCAATGCCGGCGCTGACCCGGATAAGTTTCCGCCGCAGGCATGGCAGGATGCAGAAATTTTCCACCCACACCGCGCCGCAGGAATGCAGCGACACCCCGCGGTACAAGCCGCTCCAGATTGCGGCCCAGTTATAAATTCCGCCGTCAAAGGCCGAGATCCAATCCCCGCCCCGGTGTCCGGCAACGCGCACCGCCAGATCATTCTCCGCGCGGCGGCGGACAATGCCGGTGATATCAAAGGCGAATTCGAGCAAGCCGCCGGGGTCCCGCCCCAGGTAATGCCCGTTGCACCAGAATTCGGCGCGGGGATGCACGCCGCCGAAGCGCAGCCGGATACGGCGGTCCTGCCACTCCTCCGGCAGGCGAAATACTTTGCGGTACCAGGCGGCGCCCCGGTAGCCATGGCGTTCCACCTGCAGCGCCGGATGCCCCATCTGCGAGATGGTGTGTTTCATGGCGCCGCCGAATCCCTGGGCCTGCCAGCAGCCGGGCACCTTGATCCGGTCAGACAGTTTATCCCGGCGCCACCAGTTCTCCCGCCGGCCCGCATCTTCCGGGTCGAGTTGAAATTCCCAGTTGCCGTCCAGCGAAACAATGTTCATATCAAGCCTGGTGTTCAGGGTCGTCAGAGGTTGAATCAGGTCCAACGGTTGTTTGAGGCTGGTATTGGATGAAAAGCGTTTGGTGTCCGCTGTTGCATGTTGAGAATTGAATGTTAGCTGTTGAGTGTTAGGTGTTCGCTAAACGTTAGTTTTGAAATTGGCTCTCTGGATCACCCGTCCAAAACCATCCAGCCCAGGTCGCCCGGATTGTCCGTGCGCAGCGCCAGCCGGGAAAGCCAGGGATGGAACGCGCGCCAGCGAATCACCCGCTCCTGGTTCATCTCCGCCGACGGCACCGCCCGGATGACATCCAGGCGCAGCGGCCGCCGGACCAGATCCCGCTCGCGCAAAAAATTCAACGGAATGCGCAGAATCAACGACCATTCCTTTTTACCGCGCCAGGCGGCGGCCTGCCAGGGCTCGCCGTCGGGCGACTTCCAGCGCTGCCAGCGGTCGCCCCGCGCATTGGCCAGCAATGTCTGGCATGGCCAGAGACGCCGCGGCTCCAGCATGACGCCGGCGCAATCGTTGTCCCACCAAGGATAAGGCATATGGCCGTTTTCATCGCCCGTCATCCGCAGACGCGCCATGTCCGGTTCCGCACAAACAATCCCCACGTACAAATTGCGCCCGTCATGTCCGGCCTTCCACCAGGTCCGGCGCAGCGCGTGTTCGGTGTCGGACAACGCCTTGGACCAGTAGGCGTGGGGACTGATCACCACCTGGCAGGACTCCTCCGGCAGGGCATCCCAGACGGGACCGACCGGGCGTCCGTTCATCGCCGGCGGCCTGGCCAACCGCCGGCACTGATCAACCTTTTCACTCGCTGTGGCGGCCGAACTGCGTTCGGCATCCATTCCCGCCGCCGAGCGCGGAAAAGCATAACCTTCAAACAACGGCCGGCGCGCGGCAATCTGCGCCGCAACGCGCGGGAATTCCACGCGCAGCAGTTTCTCCAACTGCCGCATGCGCCAGCGGATTAAGGCTGGATAATACTTGTAGCCCTCGGCTTCCGAATGGAATCCCAGGCGGGAATCGGCCCGGGCCAGGTCCAGCAGCCGCCGGTCCAGCCGGATTTCATCCTGGACGATCTGGCGCATGCGGCGCAGGGATTGCCGCTGGCGCGCCGGCGTCTGGAAGGGCAAGTCTTCGCGCAGCAGGTAGAAATCCAGGATATGGCTGGCGCTGGCAAACTGGATGCCCAATGCCTCCGCCACCCCCAGGTCGCGCAGTCGTTCGGGCTGGCGGCGGAAAGCCTGCCGCAGCGGCGCCAGCAATTGCATACCCCGCCGCCAATCCCGCGCCATCCCCGCCATCAATTGCTGAAATTCGCGCGCGGTATGGGCGTAGCAAATCATCTCGCCGATCCGGTCGCCGCTGACCCCGTACTTGATCTGCCAGGTCGGCGCCAGCGGCAGATCGCGCGGAATCAAGTACAGGGGCCACACCGGCCCGTCATGGCACGGCCCGTAATAGCCGGCCATAGCCGCATAGGGAAACTGGCGGTATCCCCGCTGGAACCACTGCCAGGCCGCCGCAACGCGAGAAGCATGCCTGCCCCAATCGCGCCGCGCCAGGTGCTTCAAAAACTCCGACTCCGACCGCGGGAACGGCGCGAACGCCAGTTCCCCCGCCGCGCGCGTCATCGGCGAGGGATAAGTGCCGAAATACCAGCCGTACATCGCGGCGCTGACGCCCAGGCGGTGCATGGCGTGGTATTTGGCGTACAGGTTGCCCGGCACCGGCACGAACGGCGCCGTCGCCGTTTCATGCGAACACCCAACCTGCAACTTGGCCGACATGCGGGTGCCGGAGGCCGCGGCGCGCCGGGCGCAATCGCGGAAAACCCGGCTCGGGCCGATATACGCCAGCCAGTAGTCGCCGAGATAGCGCATCCGGCCCAACTGCCGGGCGCGTCCGCCCGACTCGAAATTCTGTTGCAGGATGACGTTGGGCGGCACATGGCCGGCGGCATCTACCATCATTTTCCCGCCCCACCCGCTATACTGGGTATAAGGCCAGGAAATCAGTTCCGCCACCGGATTGACCGCGTGCATGCCGCGTTCCATGGCGGCCAGCGTATCCGCCAGCACTTCCCGCGGCTGCCGCCGGGAGCACCGCGGGCACCGGTTATCACGCGCTCCGGCGGAATAGCAGTGCGTCGGCCGCTCGCCGACGCTGATCACCATCATTCCTCCCAGTTCCGGCGCCGCCGTAAAGATTTTGCGCGTGGTTTCCTCCACGTAACGCAACCCATACGGAGAACTCACGCAGAAATATACATTGCCGCTGACATGATGCCCGGCCAGTTCGGGATGCCGCTTGAGCGCCGGGCTGTCGGGGGTAAAACCTGCCGGTTCGATGCAGAAAATGTAAATTTTAATGCCATAGCGCGCGCATTTGTCAATCGTCCGGTTCAGCTTGGCGAACCGCCGGGCGGCGTCGCGGGCGCCGCCGGGGAACAGGTCGGATTTCACCAGGTCCTTCCATTCAACCGTCAACCACAGGCCGTTCACCCCGTCGTGCGCCAGCCGGTTCAGGTACTCCGCGGGATAATAATCAATATCGTCGGCCAGCTCATCGCGGTTTTTCGGCGGCCGCTTGATCGGCCCGAAAAAGCAGCGCGAAAGCCGCGTGCGGATGACCGGCGTTTTCCGCGTCACGCCGGGTTTCAGGAACGGACCGCCGTTGCGCAGCAATTCGTCTTCCAGAAACACC
>JAXGSX010000345.1:0-3544 GCA_040775225.1 Kiritimatiellia bacterium
AAGCCGTGCGCGAGGCGCGGCGCAAGGGCGCGCTGGCGCTGGGCATCTGCAACGTGGTGGGATCCACCATCGCCCGTGAAACCGGCCGCGGCGTTTATTTGCATGCCGGACCGGAAATCGGCGTGGCGTCCACCAAGGCATTTACCTGCCAGGTTGCCGTGTTGGCGATGCTGGCGATTGCCTTCGCCCGGGCGCGCCGGATGTCGGCCGCCCAGGGACGCGACCTGGTGCGGGAATTGGCGCGCTTGCCGGACCTGGCGGCGGCGGTGCTCGCCCAGGCGGACACGATCCGGAAGGTGGCCGACAAATACGCCGCCGCGGAGCACTTTTTTTACCTGGGCCGCGGCTACATGTATCCGGCGGCGCTGGAAGGCGCCTTGAAATTGAAGGAAATTTCATACATCCACGCCGAAGGCTACCATGCCGCCGAACTCAAGCACGGGCCGATTGCCCTGCTCGATGAGCGTGTGCCCGTGGTGGTGGCCGTGCCGGATATCCACGGTCAGGGCAAAACCATCAACAACATGCAGGAGTGCCGCGCCCGCGGCGCGCCGGTGATTGCAATCGCCACCGCCGGCGACAGCGCGGCGGATCGGTTTGCCGACGACATCATCCGCGTGCCGTCTTGCGCCGATTTCATTGCCCCGGCGCCGGTGGTGGTGGCCGAACAGCTTCTGGCATATTACATTGCCCGGCGCCGCGGCTGCCCGATTGACCAGCCGCGCAACTTGGCCAAATCGGTGACCGTGGAGTGAGGGCGCGGACGCTCCGCGCGCGGGGGGCTGTGGTAGGGCGCGCAGTCCCTTGCGCGCCGTCTGCCAGGACGCTCCGCGCGCGGGGGGCTGTAGTAGCCGCACGGTGTGCGGCATCTGACGGGGCGCTTCCCCGCCCGCATAGCGCGGAGCTGTAGTAGCCGCACGGTGTGCGGCATCTGACGTAGCGCCCTGCGCGCGGAACACAGGAGACCGGGACGAGGGCGTCCCGGCTCCATATGCGGAGCGCGGGTTTGATGCCGTCATAAAAAACAACCCCGGCTACAGGAAGGTTTGGCAAATGTCTTCGCCGCAGATCAAGGGGTATGAAATGCTCTGGCGCCTGGGGGAAGGCGGCATGGGTTCGGTTTACCTGGCGCGGCAGCTTTCGCTCAACCGCATGGTGGCGGTGAAGATTCTGCCGGAAGGTCTGGCGGACAACCCCGCCTACATCATGCGGTTCCGCCAGGAAGCCAAGGCGGCCGCCAAGCTCAAGCATAACAACCTGGTTCAGATTTACGATACCGGCGTGGAAGATGGCACTTTCTACATTGTCATGGAGTACATTGACGGCGAAACCGCCGGCCGCCGTGTCCAACGCAAGGGCCGCCTGGAGGAGGAGACTGCCCTGCTGATCGCCGAATCCGTGGCGGTGGCGCTCGAATACGCCTGGAATACCGCCCAACTTGTCCATCGTGACATCAAGCCGGATAATATCCTGATTGACGGTGACGGGACGGTCAAGGTGGCTGATCTGGGGCTGGCAAAAATCGTGGGGGCTGGCGCGGGCGGCATCACCATGACGAAAATGATGATCGGCACGCCCTATTATTGCGCGCCGGAACAGGCGCAGGGCAATACGCAGATTGATTGCCGCGCCGATATTTACGCGCTGGGCGCGACGATGTACCACCTGGTCACCGGCTACGCCCCGTTTGCCGATACCTCGGGCGTCTCCGCCATGATCCGCAATGTCACGGATTTCGTGCCGGATCCCCGGGAACGCAATTCCGCGCTTTCGGAAAACCTGGCATGGCTGCTGGAAACCTTGATGGCCAAACAGCCGTCGGACCGGCCGGCGGGCTGGAGCGGGGTTTTGACGGATATTGACCGGGTGCTGCATGGCGCCCTGCCGCTGACTTCGCCGCCCCGTGAAGGCTGCAGCACGGTGATGCGCGGCGCGCGCCGTTTGGCGCCCAGACCCCGCGCCGCGGCGCCGCGGCCGACGCCCGTGTCCACGCGCGTATTCCGGGTTTTCCTGGCCGTGGCGGCAATATGCACGGTCATCTTGTGCGCGATTTGGATGATGATGGTGTTTTCGCAGGATGCCCAGCCGGCAATGCCGCCGGCGGCCGCCAATGCACGTTAATCCCGCTGGAAAGGATATTATGCCATGCAAGGACGTGAATTGATTCAAGCCGCTTTCCGCGGCGAAAAAGTCGAGCGCACTCCCTGGGTGCCGTTCGCGGGTTGTCATGCCGGCGCCTTGATCGGCGCCAAGGCCGGCGAGTTTTTGCGTTCCGCCGACCTGGTGGTGCGCGGCTTGGAGGAAGCCGTCCGCCGCTACCGGCCCGACGGCCTGCCGGCGATGTTCGATCTGCAGATCGAGGCGGAAGTGCTGGGATGCCGCCTGGTCTGGGCGGAGGAAAACCCTCCGGCGGTCGCCAGCCACCCGCTGGCGGAGGGCGTCCGACTCCAGGATTTAACCGTGCCGCCGCCCGACGCCGGCCGGATTCCGCTGGCGCTGGAGGTCTGCCGGCGCATGCGCGCCGCGCATCCTGATCTGGCGCTCTACGGACTGGTCACCGGCCCTTTCACCCTCGCCATGCACTTGCTGGGCACGGACATTTTCATGAAAATGTTCGACACGCCGGATGAAGTCCGCCAATTGATGGGATTCTGCCGCCAAACTTGCGAGGCCATGGCGGGATATTACATGGAAGCCGGCTGCGACGTGGTGGCGGTGGTGGACCCTATGACCAGCCAGATCGGACCCGAGCAGTTTGCGGAATTTGTCCATCCCCATGTCGCCCCGGTGTTTGACGCCATTCGGGCGCAGGGGCGTTTGGGATCGTTTTTCGTCTGCGGCCAGGCCCAGCAGAATGTCGAAGCCATGTGCGCCTGCCGTCCGGACAATGTTTCCGTGGATGAAAACATACCCCTGGATTTCGTGCGCGATATCTGCCGCGCCCGCGGGGTGAGTTTTGGGGGCAACCTGCAGTTGACGGTGGTATTGCTGCTGGGCACACCGGAAGAGGCGCAGCGCAACGCCCTGGCCTGCCTGGAAATCGGGGAAGACCAGGGATTTGTGCTGGCGCCCGGCTGCGATTTGCCTTACGCCACTCCGCCGGCCAACCTGGAAGCCGTGGCGGAAATCGTGCATGATAATTACCGGCGCGAAGTGTTGCGCACCATGGCCCGCACCGAGACCGGCCGGCAGACGCTCAACATGCGCGAATACGGTCAGACTGACAAGGTGATCGTGGACATCATCACGCTTGATTCCGAAGCCTGCGCTCCGTGCCAGTACATGGTCGAAGCCGTGCGCAGCGTGGCCCCGCATTTCGAAGGCATCGTGGAATGGCGGGAACACAAAATCAAGCAACAGGAATCCGTGGTGTTCATGACCTCGCTGATGGTGAAGAACATCCCCACAATCTGCATTGACGGCCACATTACCTTCGTCTCGCGGATACCGCGCCGCGAAGAACTGGTAGCCGCGATCCAGAACCGCATCAATGAAAAACTGCGCGGCCGCATCCAGCGCCGCCGCGCGTCGCTGCTGGTGATGG
>JAXGSX010000346.1:0-3543 GCA_040775225.1 Kiritimatiellia bacterium
AGCTCGGCCCTGTAGGTCCTCGGCGGCTGTGGCGGTGCCGGCAGCCTGACGAATGACAACGGCTTTGCCGGCGCTGCCTGGAGCCAGGGGGCCGGGCTGCCGGCGCCGCGCGGCGCCGGCGCGGCCGTTGCCTGGGACGGCGCCTTGTATTATATCGGCGGGCGCAATACCGCCGGTGTCGCGCAGACCAATGTTTACCGGTATGACGGCGCTGCCTGGAGCCAGGCGGCCGGGCTGCCGGCGCCGCGCGGATGCCTGACCGCCAATGTCTGGGACGGCGCATTGTATGCCATCGGCGGCAGCGAGACGACCAATGTGTATCAATATGACGGCGTTGCCTGGACGGAAATCGCCGGATTGCCGGCGATCATGGGGTACGCGGCCTCCGCTGTGCTGGACGACGGACTGTATGTTTTCGGCGGAGAAAGCGGCGCCGGCCAGACCAATGTTTACCGGTATGACGGCACGAATTGGCATGCCGCGCCCGGTTTGCCTTCCCCACGCTTTGGCGTCGGCGGAACCGCGCTCAGCAACCGGCTGTATTCCATCGGCGGTTTTGTTGCCGGCGTCTCCACCAATGTGTATCGGTCGGTCATGACGGATTACATCGGCGTGGCGCCGACTGCCGGTCCCATTGCCGGCGGGTATGAAGTGGTCATCACCGGCACCAATCTTTCCGATGGCGCCGATGTCACCAATGTCACGCTCTGCGGGGTGGCCGCCGCGGTCGCCCGGGTGCAGGGCGGCACCCAGGTCGTGGTCATTGCCGGCGCCGGTCCGCCGGGGCGGGGCGACGTCCGCGTCTATTCCGCCAGTTACGGGGAATCGGTCCGCACCAATGCCTTCAGGTACATGGGCGCGGACATGCTTTTCCTGGGCACCAATGGCGCGGCGATCCCGAATGCGGCGCCCGCCGCGGCGGACAAGGGCACGGATTTCGGCGCGGTGCCCTGGAGCGCCGCCCGCACGAATTACCTGGTGATCACCAACTCCGGCAACCAGGATTTGATCATCAACGGGGTCGGCGTGCATGGCGCCGGGGCGGTGGCGTTCAAGGTCGAGTCGGCGCCGGCGCTGGTGCCGCCCGGCGGGGCCTCCAATTTCACAGCGGTGTTCGCGCCGCCGGCGCCGGGTGTTTATCCGGCAGCCTTCGCCGTCGCCAATAATTCCTCCAATCCCCTGTATGTGATTTACCTGGCGGGCATGGGCGTACAACGCACTCAGGCGGTTTTCTTTACGGCGGCAGACCACCTGGCCGTCACGGATTCCGTGGCATTGGCGGCGTCGGCGTCATCCGGATTGCCGATCGTTTTTTCCGCCATGCCGCCCGGCCGGATCACGGGCGGAAACATCCTTTCTTTTGCCGGAACGGGCATGGTGGCGGTCACGGCGGCGCAGGCCGGCAATGGCGATTGGCATCCCGCCGCGGCAACGCAGACGGTGCGAGTGACGCAGTATGGCCCGTCCGCGGGCCGGTTGGCCGTGGAATTGACACCGCCGGGCGGATCATGGAACTTGACCCAGTCGCCGGCGGAATATGTCGGACCCCGGTCGGGTATCGGACGCCTGGCTGCCATCCCGGCGCCGCCGGGCGGCTACCGGGTCGCCTGGGGCGCCTTGACCGGTTATGCTCCGCCCTTGCCAGAATCCGGAACGCTGGCGGCGGGTGGTGCGTTGGTGTTTACGGGAATTTACTGGCAGGTGACGGATCAATTGGACCCGCCGCCAGGTGTGTCGGCAACGGCCGGCCTTTACACAAATCTGGTGCGGGTAACGTGGCGGAATGTTGCCGGCGCCGCGGGTTATGAAATCCGCCGCCACACCGCGAATGATCCGGACCGCTCAACCTGGATGGCGGAAGTGCCGGTTAAAGACGGCATGCCGGCGGTTGCATCCGATGGCGGCGCCCGGCTGCAGCCGCTTGGTTCCTATGCCTGGGACGATTTTGCGGTGATACCCAATGCTCCCTATTATTACTGGGTGCGCGCCAAAACTGCGGCGGAAATCAGCCGGTTCAGCCAGGCCGGCATGGGGTATGCCCGGTTGAATCCCGGCGCCATGCAGGGCGATTCGGATTTGGGCGCGAGCGACCTGGTGTTTTTGCCGGTGAATCTCCAGCCGGATTCCCAGGCCGGCACGGTGTCGTTCCGGCTGGCCAATTACGGGCCGGATGCCATGGCCGGCGCGGCGGTGGCGCTGGATTTCTACATGGGCGCGGCCGGCGGTGAGATGCTGTGGATGGGTGGAAGCCGCCGGAATTTCACGCTGTCGCCCGGCGCGGAAGAGCTGGTGGTGCTGAATGCCGGCGCCCGGCGCGGCATAACCGCGCGCGGCGACCTGCCGCATGACGTTCCCTTAACCGTGCGCGCGCATGTCCGCCACCTGACTGCCCGGCGCGATCCGAATCCGCTGAACGACACTGCCGATGCCGCCGGAACGGCGCGCATCCGCTTAGCCGGCGCAAGTTCCAGGGGACGCGGGTTGACGGATTACGATGGCGACGGCAAGTCGGATTTGGCGCTGCTGAGCGCCGATGGGAGCTTGTTTGCCTTCCTGGCCACCGGCGACCGGTTTGCTGATCTGCATTGGGATGCCGGCGCCGCCGGCCCCGGCTTGTATCATGCCGCCCCCGGCGATTACGACGGCGATGCCCGCCTGGATTTGGGGCTGTATGACGAAAGCCGGGGCATATACTATGTGCGGTTCTCCAGCGCCGGCGCGGCGGCCGCCGCGCCGCTGGGCGGCCCGGGGTTCCGTCCCGCCCCGGCGGATTATGACGGCGATGGCCGCAGCGATCCGGCGGTGTACCGCGAGACGGATGGGTATTGGACGGGTTTCCTTTCATCCGAGGGATACCGGCAGGAATCAATCTATGCCGGCGGGCCGCGGTATGCGCCTGTGCCGGCGGATTACGACGGGGACGGCCTGGCCGACCCGATGGCCTATTCCGCATCCATCGGCGCCTGGGCGGGCCGGCTCTCCGGCCTGGACTATCAGCCTGTGACATTGCTTTCCGGCGTGCCGGATGCGCAGGCCGTGCCGGGCGATTACGATGGGGACGGACTGGCCGACCTGGCGCTTTACCAGCCCGCCGGCGGGCAATGGCTGGTGAGGCTTTCCAATCGCGGCGCGTGGGATGTTGCCGCCGCAATGGTTCTGGGTGGGCCGGGTTTTGCGCCGGTAGCTGGGGATTACGACGGCGATGGGCTGTCCGACCCCGCGGTATACAGCGCCGCGGCCGGCGGTCTCTGGCGGGGCTTGTTGTCCGCGCAGGGATACGCTCCGGAAATTGAAGGCTATTTCGGCGGCGCGGATTACGAGGCGATGTTTGAGTAGCCGTTTGCCTTGCGCCATGCCGCGGGTGGTCATGCGGCGGTGCAGGGGTTAATCCGTGATCCGGACTGCCGCGGAGCCGCTGCTTGACCTGCGCGACGAAGCGGGGCGCGGCGCACTCCGGCAGGAAACCTAACCCCGCAGCGGCAGTTGCACTTCCCGGCGGGTTTTCCACGAGCGGTAAATGGCCAGGATCAGTTCCACGGCCCG
>JAXGSX010000347.1:0-3532 GCA_040775225.1 Kiritimatiellia bacterium
GCTGTTTGGCGGAAAAGACCGCCCTGCGGGTGAGGCCATTATGCCGCATCTGCTTTGTTGCGAAGGATTCGCGGTATATTTATACAGCTTCATCCTTCGCGCCTCGCATCTGCGGCATACTGACCTCATCACGGATTCAGGAAAATGAATATGCGCAATATAATTTTCGGAATGATGTTGCTTGCCGGCTTATGCCGGCCGGCGTCCGGCGCGCCGCAAACCACGTTTCTGGCGGACTTTGAACAGGGGCTGGATGCCGTCCAGGCGGCCGGCGACCCCGTTGCTTTTTTCAGCGTCCGGGCGCCACGGGAGGCTATCCGCCTGGTTGAGGACGGGCGGTTCGGTCGCGGATTGTTTCTGGATCGGGCGGTCCGGTCGTTCATGTTCGGATACGATTCGCGCTCGAATTTCTGCTACGAGCGCGGGACGGTGGAGTTCTGGTTCAGGCCGGAACATGATTCCGATTACAAATGCGACGACGATCCGGAATGGATGAAATCCAGCGCGGCGTCTTCCTTCACGCTCTTCAGCACCGCGGAACCCCCTTACGGCTACCGCTTGAATAAAAATCAATATAATTATTTCAGCTTTATTTACTCATACAGTTATCAGACCAAGGCCCAGGTCGGCACCCTGCCGCCGGAGCGCCTGTTCTGGAAGAAAGGCGAATGGTCGCATTTCGCGGCAGCCTGGAACCAGCGGGAGGCGCGCCTGTTCATCAACGGACGTCTGATCGCCTGCACGGATTCCTGGGGGGTTACCCGGCCGTTCGATGACCGGTTTTTCCTTTCCGGCTGGGGCACGTTTGACGATGTCCGGATATCGTCCGACATGGTTTACATCGGCAGTTTCGCCGCGCCGGCCGCTCCGCTGCATGTCCAGGCGATGCCGGTAATTCCAGCGCCCCCGGCAATGTCCGCGGAGGAACAGGCGGCGGCAGCGGAGCAAGCCACGATGTTTCATGTGGATTATCAAAAGGGCGAAACGGCGGTTTTTGCCCGGGGCTCGCCGTACGGTGCCGCCAACCGTCCGTTGGAATACGGTAAAGTGGACGGCCTGAAGGCGTTACGGCTGCGCCGCACCGGCAAGATGCCCGAGGCTACGCTGTGCTACCAGGCCGCGGATAATATCAGCCGGTTCATCGGCACGGTCGAAGTGGTGGTCCGGCCGGCGGAATCCAACGCCTGGCCCGCCGTGTTGTTTGATTGCAGCGACTTGGAAACCCGCGCGGCCAGGGCCCGGCGTCAGGGCATGCGCCTGGTCTTGAAGGATGCCGGCACGCTCGAGTGGCAAAACCTGGCGCGGGATCGCGTGGTGGCCGCCGTGTCCGCTCCGGTGAAGTTAAACCACGGCGGCTGGAATCGCCTGGGTTTTGCATGGCAGGGCAGCGCCGTCTCGCTTTTGCAGAACGGCGAACCGGTGCGCCGGGCGGTCGGCATCCCGCTGCCATACAAACTGCCGGGGTATTTTTTCATCGGGTCCGACAGCCAGGGCACTTCAAACATCTTTGATGGCTGGATCAAATCGGCGGCGATTTTTCGGAAATAACGCGCTGCCTGGCCGGCATCCCCGCGGTCAGGTTCCAGGCTTGTCAGGATGGCGGAATTCTGCCAGAATTCCGGCAGCATGAAAAACAGGGGCTGCTTGAACCAGGCTGTATTTGAACCGCCTTGCCGGGGCAGTGGCGGGCTGCCGTTGACGGTGTCCTGGACGCATCGGCATGTGCGGACTTCCTATCTGCCCGCCCGGCACGATGATGTCGAAGTCCAGTATGTCCGGCACGGCATGGGCTGGTATTTCATTGACGGCGCCGCCTGCGCTTTCCGGTCCAACATGGTGCTGGTAATCCATCCCGGGGAAGTCCATCACCTGGTCATGGGCAAGCTGGCTTTGTTGAACAAGTGCTGCGTCATGTTCAATCCTGCCGCTTTCGAAGAAGAAATCCGGCCGGCCGCGCCGTTTGCGGAATTGCCGCGTCCGCTGAAACTGGCGGCCGCGGATTCCGTCCAGGTCGAATGGACCCTGCAGCAGCTGGCGGCGGAATTCTCGGCCGATCATCACGGCCGCGGCGAAATGATGCGGATTTTGCTGCGCCGGTTTTTTCTGCTGGCGGCCCGGGCGGCGCAGTCGGACCATCAACCCGAACGCCGGGGCGCCGGTGATCCGCCCTTGCTGCTGGACATGCTGATAGATTATCTCGAGCGGAATTTCCGCCGGGAGATTGCCGGGTTGGAATTGCGCCGTCAATTCGGCTATTCGCCGGATTATCTCTCGCGGTTGATGCGCCGCCATACCGGCTGCGGGTTCAAGCATTACGTCATCGAGCGCCGGATTGCCGAGGCCAAGCTGCTGCTGCGAAACGAGCCGCAATTGAAAATCGCCGCCGTGGCCGAGGCGGTGGGCTTCAAGTCATTCCCGCTCTTCAACCGCATCTTCAAACATTCCGCGGGCATGACCGCCCTTGAATGGCGCGCCCGGAAATGAACCCGGCCGCTGGGGTGGAAAAATTGCTTCCTGTATTCCGCGGGATTATTTACCAGATAATTTTTACGCCGTATGCCTTAAAAACAGGATCGGCAGTGATTACAGGCGCGTTTGCAGCGATCAGACTTCGGCGCTACACGTCCGGAAGGCTCACCGCAGGTTCGCCCTCCAGGAATCGCACATACTCACACACCCGCACACGCACACACTTCTTTCTGATGGACAAAGGATCAATGGCACATAGGCACAAAGTGGCGGAGAGGCAGCGTCTTTCCGCTTTCGCGGTCTGGGCGATCTTTCGCGGTTAATTCATAATTTGGCCTGGGCGGAAAAGTATACCGGAACGCCGGAATAGGATACTGACAAGGCCGGGCGGCTCTGGCAGAATAAAATTAATAGGAGCAGTTCTGTACAAAGCGGGAGCGGGACATGGGAAATACTGTGATGAATAACGATTGGTTCAACAGGCCGTTGCGCATCGCCGCGCTGCAATGCAATTACGAACAGGGCGAAAATCTCAAGGCGCCGGCGCGCTGGCGCGCCATGGGCTTCAATTGCGAGCAATTAAAGCACATCATGGACGTGGGCGGGCGGATTACCAGCGATTTCGACCTGCGGACGCATAGCGGGTTGTTGCGCGATTATCTCCGGGAAACCCGGCGGAACCGGCTGAAGGTCATCCTGTACCTGAACGTGCACGTGTTCGCGCCGGATGAAAACGAACGCCGCCAGGCATGGTCGCAGCAGGATGCATCCGGCAATTACTACAAGAATTACGGCACCTGCAACTGCATCTGCGTCAACACCGCCTGGCGCAATCATTTTTTTAAATTGTTGAAACAACTGCAGGATTTTGACCTGGACGGAATATTCCTGGACGGCCCGATCATCATTCCCGGCGGATGTTTCTGCCCGGTCTGCCGCCGGTTGTTCAAGCAGAAGCACGGGCGGCCGATGAACCGAGCCGGCGCGGCGGACTTGTGGCGGTTCAATGCCGGCAGCCTGGACCGGTTCATGCGCGAAGCCCGCCGCCGGTTCAAGGCGGTCA
>JAXGSX010000348.1:0-3525 GCA_040775225.1 Kiritimatiellia bacterium
CAAGGCGGATGAGGAAGCAATGGCGCGGGCGCAGCCGACAGTCTGGAACTTGGCATCGGCTATCCGGCCCCGGGCATCAAGCTTGAATGTCAGTTTCAAGGCGTCGCCGCAAGCCAGTGAGCCGACTTCGCCCACACCGTCCGGTTGTTCCACCGCGCCGACATTGCGGGGATGCCGGAAATGATCCAGTACTTTGTCGGTGTATTCCCACATATGCGAATCCTCCCTGCGCGATGATTAAAATCCGCTGTCCGGCAAAGGTAACACAATTGCCGGAAAATCGAAACACAAAAACGCCGCCGGCGCGCGGCGCGGCGCGGGGGAGTTCCTTCAAAAAACCAGTCCGGGAATGGGCCGGAATCCCGGCTCGGCGGCGGGCTTCAAGAGTTGCTGGAAGCTGGGATTGGTTTGCAGCGGGGCCAGCCGCTGTTCCTGGCGCAGCGCTTCGCGCAGCGGGTTGCCGCCGACGTTGACGGCCCGCCGCAGCGACTGCAGGGACTGGTCCTGGCGTCCCAGGGCCAGTTGAATACAGGCGATTTCCTTCCAGGCGCCGGCGTCTGCCGGTTCGCGTTTTAGATATTGCTCCAGGGCGGCGAGCATGAATTCCATCCGCGCGGGGGAAGGATTGGGGGCGGCCAGTTTCACCAGTTCCAGATACGCTTGCGGCGGCAGATTGGTGTTTTGCATGATCTGGCGGGCGATATCGAGAAACTGCGGTTCGCGGCCGGTGCGCATGAAAATGGCCGCCAGTTCCAGCACATTGTCCAGCGTCGCCGATCCCTGGTTGATCGCGTCCTGCAGTTCCACTGCCCGGCGATGCATTTGCTCCATTTCACGGATTTGGTTCATGAAGCCCGAGATTTTATCGTTGCGCGGGTCGAGCTTCAAGTTGGCCTCCAGCAGTTGCAGCGCGTCGCCGTGGCGTCCAAGCTGCAGGTAGAAATCAGCCATGCGGAAATTAGCCTCGGGACTGAGCGGGCAGAGGTCCACCGCCTGGCGGAACGCGATCTCGGCTTCGTCGAACATCCGCCGCCAGGCATACAGCCCGGCAATGGCGCAGCGCAGCTTGGAAAATGATTTGCGGGCGGTGACGTCGCGCTGGAATTTTTCGCTTTTCAGCAGCCGGCGCGCGTACCAATCCCAGAAATCCAGGTCGTTCTTGACCATTTCCGGCGTCAGACCGGGCAGCGGTTCGTTGTTGATCTTCAGGATCAGGCCGTGCGGCTCCATGTAGGGATACATCCAGGCGATGACATAACTTTCCTCGACGTAAAAGGCATGGCGCCATTTGTTGTATTCGAAAATCATCTTGCTGATGATGCCGTTGATTTCCATGACGCCCTGCACGCCCTGGACGCTGACCTTGCCGCTCGGGTCAATGATGATCGAAGCGCTGGGCGGAATCCGGCCCGCCTGGACATCCTGGACATAGGATTGGAAGGCCGAATTCACATCCTGCGGCGTGGGTATCCAGATTTGATCGCCGTAGAGATCGCGCATGACATTCATGTAGGTGTTGTCCGCCAGGGCGTTTTGCGTAATCAGGAAGACGTCCGGGCGCACCATGGCCGAATAAATCATGTAGGTCGGGACGAAACGACCCGGATCGGTGCCGCCGTAAAAAACGGCGTTGGATTCCATCGGGGGCGGGTAGGCCGGATTGGGCGGGGGTTCCTCGCCCGGCGCCAACTCCTCCATAATCGCGGCCGCGCCGCGGAGCTGGTAATTGCCGAATTGCCAGCCGAAATCATGCCCGCGGAGTTCCGAGCCGCCGTAATTGCGCACAAGTTCCTCGTCATAGTAATTCTTGTAGAGCAATGCCGCGGGGAACAGCACCGTCAGCGCCAGCAGGATGGCAAGCAGCGGCCGGCGCAGTCTGCCGGCGAGGCCGGCGGCGCAGACCTGCAACACCGCCACCAGGCCGTAGCCGATAAGGATCGTGTAAACCGCCGCCGCCTGCACCAGCTGCACCCGGGCGATGAACATGGACTGGACGTCGTGCGCCGGATTCAGGAAAACCATCATGCCAAAACTGAGCACCAGGAACGCGACCGTCAGGGTGGCCAGCCAGACGCGGTCGCAGTAACGCAACCGGCGCAGGATGAAAACCCAGAGGATGCCGGCCGCCGCCATGAGGAAAGTGAATTGGATTTCAAGTTCGCGCAGATACATGAAAAACTGCCGGGAAAAATCCTTGAGATTCAAGGCCGGGGTAAGCGCCTGGTACTGGCCGCGCGTGACGGCGTGCTTAAAACCTTCCCAGGTGCGCGGATAGCCCCAGTTCATCGGCGGATTGAATTCCGAGGCGATCGGCATGTAAATGAAAAACGACAGCCCCAGGGCGAAACACAGCGCCATGAGGATGATGCGGCGCCATTCCGTCATCAGTTTCCGGGAAACCAGCCAGATGCCGGCCGGCGAGACCAGCAACACGACCGCGATGGCGGTTTTGACGGTGTGCGCGGGCGGCGGACCGCCGCCCGGCGCCGGCTGCTGGGCCGCGTAAAGCAGGTAGCCGCCGACGGCAAACAGGCCGAGCGCCATCAGATCCCGGAAAAGCGGCCGGTCGGTGAAGAAAAAAACCACCAGCATGGCGGGTCCCAGGAAAATGATCGGCTGGCAGTTGGTGATGCTCAAGCCGAAAATAAAAGACAACCAGTAAAGAATGCGGTTGTCCTGGGAGCGGTAAATCCACATGCCGGCCAGCAGCAAAACCAGCAGGTGCAGGAAGGCGTTGATGGTATAAACCTCGGCGATCACCGACTGCGACCAGAAAAGGCTGTTAAACGCCAGGAGGCCGCCCGCCGCCAGGCCGGCGGCGGCGCCGATCAGGCGTTGCATCATATCGGGCTCGCGCGCAGTTGCCGGGACATCGCCGGGCACGGGGAATGTCCGTCCGACGCGCGTCACCAGCATGGCGGCCGTGGCGCAGGTCAGCGCGCCGAAAATGCCTGAGCAGAAATTAACCCCCCAGGCCGGATTGGGCTGCCCGAAGTATTTCACAAAGCCGAATATTTTAGTGAATAGCCAGGCGATAATCGTCCAAAGGGGATATCCGGGCGGATGCGGGACGCCCAGGTAATCCGCCGCCACCACCAGTTCTCCCGAATCTTCGAGCGTCACCGTGGGCGCCTGGGTGTAAGCGTAAAACCCGGCTATGCCCAGGAAGGTGATCAGAAACACCATCCAGTCGTCCCGGAGGAAAAACGGCGCCCGGCGGCTGGCAGGGGACGCCGCCGCGGCGCCGGGAGCATTCATCTTGTCTGCGCCGGCAATTTGTTGCATATCCTTGTCTTTCATCGGTTAAACATTGCGCCAGAGAATAGCGGTTCAGCCCCGGCAGGTCAATGGTTTTCGCATGGCTTTCAAATGGACAAAATTTCAAAAACCTGAATCCGTGATGAGGTCAGTATGCCGCAGATGCGAGGCGCGAAGGATGAAGCTGTATAAATATACCGCGAATCCTTCGCAACAAAGCAGATGCGGCATAATGGCCTCACCCGCAGGGCGGTCTTTTCCGCCAAA
>JAXGSX010000349.1:0-3506 GCA_040775225.1 Kiritimatiellia bacterium
GCCGCGGATTTGCATTGCCTGGCGCCGGGCAAATGTTATGATTGCCTTGTTTATAAAGACAAGGAGCATCCATGCACAAACAAATGATTGCCGCGCTGGCGATATTGCTGCTGACCGCGCTGGTGCTGGTGTTCAACACCAAGGGGCCGGAGGTCGAGGTCAACTTGATTTTCTCTGCCGTCCAGGGGATCAAGTCCGTCGTGTTTCTCGGCTTTATTGCCGTCGGCGTGGCCATCGGCCTGCTGTTAAAATGAGCGCGGACGTCGAATTCCTGGAACGCCTGCAAGCGGTTCTGCCTGTCCGCGGGCGGGTATGGATCATCACCCATGATTATCCCGATCCCGACGCCCTGGCCTCGGCCGCCGCCCTGCAACTGCTATTGCGGAAACGCTGGCAACTCCGCGGACGGATCATCTATCGCGGCGGCGTATCCCGCCCGGAAAACCGTGAATTGCTGCGGCATTTCCGCTATCGCACCGACTCCGCCCTGAAACCCGCGCCGGGCGGGCGGCCGCAGCCGGCGGTTTTCACCGATGTGTTGCCGTGGGGCGGCAATGTGACCCTGCCCGCCGGTTTCCGGCCGGTCGCGGTTTTCGACCATCACCTGCGGCTGGCCCGCCGCTCCGCGCCGCCCGCCGGTCTGCTGTTGGACATCCATCCCAATCTGGGCGCCACAACCACCCGCCTGCATGAATTGCTGACAGCGGCGCAAATTGCTCCGCCGCCATGGCTGGCGACCATCATGGCTTATGCCATTGCCACGGAAACCATGGAATTCACCCATGGCGCCACCGCGCGGGACATTGCCGCGCACACGGCGTTGCTGGCGGGATGCAACCTGCGGCTGCTGGGCCGCATACGGCAGGCCCCGCTGCCCCGGGAATATTATGCCTTCCTGGCCGAAGGCATGCGCCAGGCGCGGACTTACCGGCGTGTAGCATGGTCCCACCTGGCGGAAACTCCCCAGCCTGAAATCGTGGCGGAATTGGCCGATCTGCTGCTGCGCATGGAACGGATTACCTGGGCTTTCTGCACCGCCGGCATGGGCGACCGCCTGCTGATTTCCATCCGCAGCGAAACCGGCGCGGATTGCGGCCGGTACTTGCGGAAGATAACCCGGCGCCGGGCGGGCTCCTTCGGAGGGCACAGTCATGCCGCCGCGGGTTATCTTGATTTAACCGGGCTGGCGCCTGACCAGCGCATACAATGCAAAAATGACCTGGTGGAAGATCTGGTAACCGGCTTAACCGGCCAGCCCGGCAATGACGCCCGGCAACTGGTTGAATAACGAAGTATTGATGGGCCGCGCCGGCGTTCCGTGTTAGTGGCGCCAGGCCAATAAGCGCAAACGGCGCGCGCGGTGTTGCCGGAGTCACCGGACAACCGGCGGCGATGCGGGTTCGCCCTGCTCCGGCGGTCCCGACGCCGGCTCCGCCAGGACCGACATGTCCTCGATCCGCAAGAGGGTGCGGTGCGACAATCCCACCGAGCGCATTTCCAGGTCCTTCACCATCCACTGGCCGTCAATCTTTTTGAAACTGCGGACCATCAGCCGCCGCGCCGGCCGGCCGGCCAACCAGACTTCCATCTGCAAAAAGACATGCATTTTTTCATCCACCCACAACCGGCGTGTTTCCGGCAGAATGGCGGCAGGATCGTCCGGCGCGGCCGGGGCCGTCCCCGGCGGCGCCAGTTCCACCACCAGGCAATCGCGTCCGCGGAACGTATCGCGGCCGACCAGCCGCGACGCGGGCCACCACAGGAACGACAACATCAAATCGCCCCAGGTGACATCGGTGGACTGGATGCTTGCCTGCGGCGGAGGAAGCTTGTCGGACATCGCCTGCGCGTCCCGGGCATACCGCGCATCCACATCGGCCGGCCCATGCCGCAGCACGAACAGATGCTCCAGCAATCCGCCGAAACTGTCGCGCAGAACATAGTCCGCCGTCATAGGCTGCCGTCCGAAATCCAGCCGTATTTCAACGGAATAATCATGGTCGAACCCGCCCTGCAGCGGCCCGCTCCGCAATTGACCGCGCATCAGCACCGGCGTCCGGGGCAGGTTGGCGCGCACCCGGCGCATGATCTCCTCGGCGGCGGGCGCCGGAGAATCTGATGCCGCACGCAACAGTCCGCCGGCAAGCAGCAGCGACAGCAGAATCGCCCGCCGCGCGCCGTCGCGCCGGGCGGCGGCGTGACTGATCCGCCGCAATCCGCCAAGGCATGATTGAGCTGGAATAATCTTCACCGTCTGATTGGTCTCCTGAAAACGGCAAGTATTCCCGGGCAACCAGCGTCAGCCGTTACCCACCAGGGCAAAGCTGATCTCGGCATCCACGGCCACCGCGCCGTTGACGCGGATGGCGCCGCGCGCGCGGCCGGCGCGGCTGCGCAATGAAAGCAGCTGCGCGGTGATCAGCAACTGACAGCCCGGCTGGATGGGCCGGCGGAACCGCACGCGGTCCACGCCCATGAAATAAACCAGTTTGCCGCGGTGCGCCGGCTGCTGCAGGATATACACTGCGCCGGCCTGGGCCATCGCCTCCAGCAGCAGCGATCCGGGCATAACGGGCGGGCCGGGAAAATGCCCCCGGAAAAAAGGCTCGTTGCCGGAAACATTTTTTACGGCGGTAAGGGTGTCGCCTTCAATCTTCAGGATGGCATCCACCATGAGCATGGGATGGCGGTGGGGTATGATTGACAATATTTTATCGGCGGTCAGCAGCGGTTCGCCGGCGGCTTCCGGCAGCGGCATGGGCGGGGGCGGCGGAGACATCAAGGGACAGCGGCTGATGGTGATTTCCGCCTGGCAGGCGATTTGGTCGCGCACCGCGGCGGAAGCCGCCAGCACGGCTGTCCGCGGACGCAGGGATTGCAGCCGGGCGCGCAATTGGAGCAGATCGCCGGGAATGACCGGCCGGCGGAACTTGATTTTACGCATGGCGCTGACCATCGGTTCGCCGGCGCCGGGAGCCGCCAGTTGGTGCAGCACGAGGCCGGCATTCTGCAACATGGCTTCCAGGATCAACACCCCGGGCATAACCGGCCGGCCGGGAAAATGCCCCGGGAAAAAAGGCTCGTCCGCCGCCACGCATTTCCACGCTTCGCCGCACTGCTCGGCCGGCAGCCATTGGGCATAATCCAGCATGAGCATCGGATAGCGATGCGGAAGAATCCGCTTGATGGCGGACAAATCGAGCTGGACGGACGGGCGGCCCCGTCCGGCGCCGCGGTCAGTTTGCAGGGGATGGTTCATGGTGATGTGCCGCTGTCCTTTAATTCCTGCAGCCGCTGGACGGCGGCCGCCCGCACTTCCCGGACGGGATCCTGGTCGCGAATGCGCTCAAGCAATTCCAGGTCCGTCAGCAGGCGCAAAGCCGCCTCGCGCACCATGGCGTCCGTATCCGATGCCGCGGCCTCGGCGCTGACCTGCGGCTCATGCGCGCGCAGGACCGCCGCGCGGCGGCCGTCCGCGCGCGGCTCGGTGCGGGCGGTGTCCGCCA
>JAXGSX010000350.1:0-3486 GCA_040775225.1 Kiritimatiellia bacterium
CAGGGCGGCGCAACTGCGCCGGCAGCGCGCCCAGGACGTGAAAATGTACATCGGACCGGTCCCGCAGATTCTCTGGCGCCTGGGCATTCCCTGGACCTTCGATGCCAGTCCCGTGGCGGTGTTGAACCGGGACAGTTTCCCCATGCCGCGGGAACAGGCTGCGGGCATTTTTGAGCATCAAAATGTTTTCATGGACTCCCAGGCTTTGGAACAGGCGCTGAAGTTGAATCTGCCGCAATTGGCGGGATTGCGCATCCGCGGACAGGTGGCGCCGACGGATTGCATGTTCGAGATGATGCTCGCGGACCGCCGCAACGCCGCGGCCGCCGGCGGTTTGGTTCCGCGCCGGACCGGGCCAGTCGCGCGCCTCGCGGCCGCCGCCGGCGCGCGGTGCCGGCCGCTGACGCGTTTCATAACCCTGGCCGGCCGGCCCGGCGCTTGCGGCATGCTGGCCTTGGAACGCCAGGGCCGGCGTTGCGTGGTCAGCGCCGTCCCGCTGGCCGAGAACGGGTTCTGGCTGAATGAAGTCCGGCAGGCGCAATTCCAGGGAATGTTTCAATGGCTTTACGGCGGCGCGCTGCCGGCGGCGGCGCGCGGCCTGCCGGATGTATGTCCGGTGTTATGGCGCGGGGCGCCGGCCGGCCCGTCAGTCCTGGCGTTGTTGAATGTTTCCACCGCCCGCGCCGATGATCTGACCATCGAGTTGGCCGCCGGCGGGACGGCCTGGTCCGGCCGCATCGCCTATATCGCCGATGACGGACGGGTGATGCCGTTCGGGAAGAACGACTTGACGCGTCGGCGCGGGATCATCGCCATCCGGTTGCGCGGCGCGGCTGCGGTTGGTCCGTTCCAGGCGCGCTTCATCGTTGAACCTAAATCCGGCATTTGAAATTCAAAAATTGACATAAGCAATTGGAAACAGGGAAGATTGGATTTCTGTCGCAATCACCTTTCGGGTATGGGAAAATTTTTGAATTTCAAACCGGAAAAAGGTTGGCGATTTTGCCGCATCTGCTTTGTTGGCAAGGGTTCGGAGTATATTAATACACCGTCACCCTTGCCGCCGCGCATCCGCGGCAAACTTGCCAACTGCCGGATTTAGGTGTGCGCCGGCCGCGCGGCGCCCGGTAATCCATGCCGCACGTTTACTTCAGCCGGGTAAAATCCACGCCGCGGATTTCCAGGTCCGACCGGCCGGTGAACAGCAATTCGAGGTGGAACGGCAGGTTGTCCGGCAAATCGAACTCGACGGAGGCGGGGTAGCCCGCGAACACCGGCGTCCAGCGGATCGGATCGGCAGCGCGTTGCCGGATGTTGAACTGCCCTGCCGGCGTCCCGGGCGGCGCGGCAGCGGTGTAATGCAAGTCCGCGCGGTACCGGCCGGGCGCCAGGGGCAGTTTGGGGCCGTAAAAAACCAGGGCTTGCGGATCAAGCTCTCGGCGCAACACCACGCTGTCGGCTTGCGGATCAATGTAGCCGGCATGAAAGAAGCACGGCGCCGGAATGCTGATGGCATCGCCCGGTTTGGGCTCGGCATCCCACCGGCCGGCCGTGAGCAGCACCATGTCAATTTCCGCGGCGCCGCCCTGCCATTCGAGTTTCAGGCTTAACGGCGCGTACCCGTTAACCACGTCCGCCGGTATGGCCTGCCAGCGCCATGCGGACGAGTCAATCGCCAGGTCATCCAGCGGCAAGGCGGTCTCATGGATGATCGCTTCGGCTTGCAGCAGGCCGCGGCCCCGGACGCGCGCGAGCCAGCGGAGATCCGGCGCGCCCCAGGTCCAGATGGGCGGAGTCTGCATCCGCGCGGTTTCATCATCCAGCGCCAGGCACGCACCGCCGCCGGCGGATTCATCCTGCGCTTTGCGGGCATTGACGGAGCGGATTTTTTCCGCTTCCCAGCGCCGTGCGCTGCCGAACACGTTCCATTGCCCGCCGTTGTTCCCGCCGGCTGCCGGCGCGTTTTGATTGGGCGGGCGGATGGCGAAGGCCCAGACGGATTGGTCCTGGCGCAGAAGCTGCAGTCGCGGATGGTGCAACAGGTTTTGCAGGGTAAACCCCACGGGGAACGGGCTGACTTTTTCCGGGAAGAGGTCTTCGTGCAGGATGATGTATTCCACGCCCATGCCGGACAGATGCGCCAATTGATCTTCCGCGATCCATCCCTGGTTGGCGCTCACCAGCCGCTCGAAGACATTGGTCAGGTAGTGCCGGCGGACGAACGGCCGGTACCCGTTGACCATGCGGACATGGTGATTGGCGGCATAAAACTGGTAAATTGAGGTGTAGTGGGAATCGCCCGGCCAAAGCGGCAGCACCAACGCGCGCGGCGGATTTCCCCGGCCGGCGGCATCCTCCGCCACCGCGGCGTAGGCGGCCTGGCGCGGCGTAAGCCGGGAGATGGTCAGGTTAATCCGCCGGCCGTATTCAAACGCCGATGCCGCCAGCAGCAGCACGAAGAGCGCCATAGCCCAGCGGCGCGTCCGCCCGGCGGGGCCGGCCAGGGCGCCGCCCGCCAGGGCGGCCGCCACGGCCAGCAGGCTGGGCATCAACGTGAAAATTTTGGCCGGCTGGCGGATCATCCGGTAAGGCGGAATGAGTTTGCGGAAAAACTGCAGGGCCGTGCCGTCGCCGGGCCCGTAACCCCCCGCGGCCAGCAGGCAGATCATGGCAATCAGGCCGCATATCATCAGCCAGGCCAGCGGCCGGCGCCAGTCGGAACACCAAGCCCGTCGGGGCCGGATGCACCAGGCCGCACCGCCCAGCCCCAGCAGGATGGGGAGGGCCAGGCCGATGAAAATATGCTCGGCCAGGCCGACGGCCTGCCAGTCGAACAGGCCGCGCAGTGGCGGCGAATAAAGTTTGATTTCCCGCAAGGTGCGCTCGGTGATGGCCGCGGCTTCCGGCGGCGCGCCGGTGACCCGGATGGTGATCCATTGCAGGAGCGCGGGGAAGGCCAGGGCCGCGCCGGCCAGCGCCGCCAGCGGCAGCAGAGCCGTGATGATCCGCAGGTATTGCCGCGGCTGGCGCCAGGTAAAAGTTTCATCCATCAGCAGGGCGGTCAGGCACCATACGGGAATGGCCAGCACACTGAAAAAAAACACGTGTGTGTCGCACCAGCAGGCCAGCAGCACGCCGGCGCCGGCCAGTAATCCGCCGGCGGCGCGGCGTTGCCGCACCGCCAGGTCAATACCCAGCCAGATGGCCGGCGGCCAGGCCATGGCAAATCCGGCCGGGCTGCCGCCGAACAGGTTGATCCAGCGGAAGGGCAGGCACAGCCCCGCCAGGGCGGCCAGGCCGGCGATCCACCAGTTGCGGGTAAAGCGGCGGGTCAGCAGCCAGGTGAAAAGCAGGGTCAGCCAGATGGAGATCAAAGATGCCAGATTCCATCCGCCGGCCGGGCCGGTCAGCGCGGCGCCGGCGGCGTACAGCAGGGAAAAAGGAACGTAATATGAGCCGGGCATGAACCGCTCGCGGTCGTCGCCG
>JAXGSX010000351.1:0-3482 GCA_040775225.1 Kiritimatiellia bacterium
CCGGGGTTCGAATCCCCGCGTCGCCACCACATTCCATAAGTTTGAGGTAGCCTTGTGACCAATCCAGAAAAGGCCGCGCACAACGGCAATAATCATCCGTTGATCAACCAGTTGGTGCAATTGCAGGAACTCATCCTGGTGCGTTCCGAGCAGGAAGCATCCATGTCCGACAAGTACACTTCGCAATTAGACAGTTCCATCAACGCCTTGCGGGCTTCGCTGCCGGAGGAAACCCAGCAGCTCTTTCAGAAGATCGAAAAACGCGACGTGCTGGCGATCGTGCCGATTTCCAACAATGTTTGTTCAGGCTGCGGCCTCTCGCTGCCGGTCAGCCTGATTTACGCCGTGCGCGCGGGCGAAAAGCTGTTTCAATGCCCCAATTGCGCGCGCATCCTCTATTATCCCGAGGCGCGTTCGCGGCGCATCAGCAAGAAAGCCGGTGGCCGCTCCATGCCGCGGCGCACCGGCATTGCCCGGTTCACTTCGCAATCGCTGATGCTGCCGGAATTGCAATCCGCGGAACGCGACAAAGTGATCGAGGAAATGGCCATGCGCATGGAGTCGGAAGGGTTCGTGGACAACGGCGCGAAACTGATCACGGCCGCGCTCGAGCGCGAAGCCATCATCAACACGGCCGTGGAGCACGGGCTGGCGTTTCCGCATGTGCGTGGCGTGGAAGGCGGCGGGTTGACCCTGGCGCTGGGGATCAACCGCAAGGGCGTGCGTTTTGACATGGCCGGGCGCGGGCTGACCCATATCATCTTTTTTATAGTCATTCCCACCGCCGCCAGCGTTTTCTATCTGCGCCTGTTGTCGGGCTTGACCCAGACCTTTTTCAAGAAGGATGCGCGCGAGAAACTGCTGGCCGCGGAAACGGCGGAAGACTTGTGGAGCGTCCTGGTGAAAACCACGCGCTACACCATCAAGTAGCGCCGGGCGGGGCACGGGTCAATCGAAGTAAATATCCACTTCGTAGCTGTAGCTGTCAAACCAGCGCACGCGCATGACGGTCTGCCGCCCTTCCAGGATGTCCACGTCTTCGCGGTAACTGCGGCTGCCGTGGCGCTCCTGTAAAACCACCCGGCACACCCCGGGATCCAGGTCGTAGGCTTCGTAATCGTAATTGTCCACACGGGTGGATTCGACGCCGTTGATGAACACTTCCAGCCGGTCGCCGGTGCGGTTATCCACGATCAGGCTGCCCTGGCCGTCGGGAGGCGTGTGGGGGAAGGAATCGTCCTCGCAGCCGGCAGCCATGGCGGCCAGGACGGCGGCTGCCAGCAGGATGCCGGCCGCGCGCGCGGCGCCGGCGAAAAGATTCATGTCGCGCTTGATTTTCATGGCAATTTTCCCGCGGTGGCCGGCTCAGGCCAGGTCTTTTTCCAGTTTGCGCAGTTTTTCATCGGCGCCGAAAACCACCAGCGTGTCCCCCAGTTCGATCAGGTCGTCGGCTTCGGGGATGATGATCGTCTCCTGGTCGCCGTCCGGCTGCTTGGCCCGCCGCAGCACCAGGATGGTGACGCCGAAATCATGGCGGATATTGGATTCGGCAATGGTTTTGCCGATGAAACTCAACGGCGCGCTGATCTCCAGTACGCTGGCGCCGGCGGACACTTCCATGTAGTCCAGCACCGACGGCGAGACCAGGGTGCGGGCCAGGCGCGTCGCCATGTCCCGGTCGGGGAAAATGATCCGGTCGGCGCCGACGCGTTTCAGCACCTTGCCGTGCAATTCCCCCGAGGCCTTGGCGACCACGCAGGGGATTTTCATTTCCTTCAGGCTGAGGGTGGCGAGGATGCTGCTTTCCAGGTCGGACCCGACGGCGACGACCGCGATGTCGCAGTCTTGGAAACCCGCCGCTTCCAGCGCGCCTTCTTCGGTGGCGTCGCCTTCCATGGCCTTGGCCACGACGCCGGCCAGGTCATCCACGACTTCCCGGTCGCGGTCGAGCAGAATCACTTCCATGCCCCGCTCCGCCAGGGCCTCCGCCAGGCTGGCGCCGAAACGCCCGCCGCCAACAATGCCGATTCTTTTCAAGTTTCACCCTTGCCGTCCGGCGGCGTTGTTGGCTGCCGCCGGATGTGGCCATGACCTTGATCCAATTTCAAGCCTGAGGATTTGCATGAATTCAAATCTCAAATCTCAAAGCAATATCATGGCCGGAATCCCCGGCATAATCAAGCTTAAACGCCTTCCGAAACATTATTTTGCGCCCGCACTCCCCTGAGCTCAGATCGAAGCCGGCGGCCGCTTAGCGGCGGCAGACGCGGCGTTCCGCGCCCCGCCATGAGCCCCGTCAAATGGCCGTCTTGTCAGCAAACGGCGCAGCCTGCCCCAGCCAGTCGGCGATGGTTTGAAAACCATTGATATCAAAAATTCCGCGGTTGCGCAATGTCATCGCTTCCAATTCGCCGCGGCCCCGCAGGCGCGCCAGGGTCTCTCCGAATATATCGGATTGCGCCGGATCGGCAATCACGCCGGCCGCGCCTCGGCGCAGCAGCAGGTCGCGGTTCAGCGGGGCAAAGGAGCCGATGCATGGTTCCAGGACGAACATCGGCAGGCCCAGGCCCAGCGCCCAATTGGCGCGTTCATGCGCCGGCGCGATAAAATAATCGAACTCATGAAACCGGCCGGCGGTGAGATCATCCAGCTCGGCGCGGGTTTGATATGTCAGGATGGCCGTTGGGGACTTGTCCGTGGCGGCGGCCATGCGCCGCGCGAGGCGTCCGCCGGCGCGCGCGAAAACCGTGGTCCGTCCGCCGGCGCGCGCGGCGGAAGCGGCCGCGCGCGCGAGCAATTCTACGTGCGGGGCGGGTTCCGCTCCGGATGAAAACAAGGCGCCCATCAGCGGCGCATCCGTCCGGAAACGCCCCAGGCGGGCATCGGCCATCGGGCCGGCCTGCGCGGCCAGCGCAGGTTCGATGCACAGGCCGGAAACCAGGATGCGCTTGGGTGAATATCCGCGGCGTTTCAATTCGTCCGCCAGGTTGGCGGTGGGGACGATGAAATGTCCCTGGCAGTTGATAAGGGCTTCGGCGGGCAGCACTGGTTCGCCGTGCTGGTAAACCATGCCGGGATGCGCGCGCAGGATTGCGGCCAGCAGGGGATGCGATACCACCAGCGGACCGGTCCGGCCGGCGGCGGCGCGGCGCGCCGGCCGTCCCAGCAGCCGCAGCGCCAGCGGATTATGCCGGCAGTCGGCGCGTCGGCGTATGCGGTCATACCAGGTTGCCCCGCCGCCCAGCGAGGAACCGTGCTTGTAAAGCCAGGCCGCCATGCGCCAGGCGGCGCGGGCGGGTTGCCCGGGCAGGTCGGCGATGTCCCATACCTCCGCGTCCGCCGCCGGCAGGCAGGCGCGGATGCCGTCCAGGTAAAACGGGTGGCCGCGGCCGATGTTGACATATAACAAGATCATATTCGGTTTATAACAGCATCGGCGCACCAAATCACCAAAAAAAAGCACCGGATTACAAGATTAATTC
>JAXGSX010000352.1:0-3481 GCA_040775225.1 Kiritimatiellia bacterium
GCGGCATAATGGCCTCACCCGCAGGGCGGTCTTTTCCGCCAAACAGCGCCGTGTGTTTTTGGTGATATTTTAAAATGCCATAAATTGTTGTTTGTACGCACATTATCTTGACAACATAAAATCCCGTCACGGATTCAGGTTAAAATAACGGTTTTAAGGCAGGCTGTCCAGCAATTCCGAAAATTTCGTTGAAAAAGCTCAACTTACCCCTTGCAATATCCGCAATTCGTCGCAAGCCCGGATAAAGGATGCCGCGGACCAGGCCTGAAACGCCTTGCCCATCGGCCGGCCCGTGCGTCCGTGCGCCCACTCGTTGAATTCCCAATCCCGGCCCTTGCCCTGGCGGTTCAATTGCGCCAGGCGGACAAGTTCCCGCGCGGCCACATCGTGCAAACCGAGACGATGCACAAAACGCACCCACAAGCCGCCGATAAAAGGCCAGATCCCGCCATTATGATAATGATCCGGGAGGTTGAGAAGATTCACGGTATAATACGGTTTCCAGTCCGGCGCCCCGGCCTGCACCGCCGGATATATATTGGCCGCCGGATAGGGCTCATTAACGCCCGCGCCCCACATGAATTTAAACGCCGTGCGCGCCCGCTCGGAGTCCAGCAAATGCAGCAGAAACGCCAGGACATTCCCCAACACGTCGCAGCGCCAGTTAAAGGAAAACGGGGTGACTTCCGCGATCAGGTAGCGGGCATCCCCCAGGGAAAACTGCAAATCGGTGAACGCCTTCGGCTGGGCGGGGTTGGGCGGGCTGGTGGTCGGCCAGAATGTCGCCAGAATCCGTTCGCGGATGTGCTGTGACCAATGCAGGTAATCCGCCGCGCGGGGATAATCGCCCATGAATTCCAGCAGGCGCCCATAGCAGACATTTGCCCGGAACCAGAGCACTTCGTCGTAAAGCACATTGTAACTGCGGCCGAACAGGTCGGTCCAGTCTCCGGCCTCGGGGATTTCCAGCAAGCCGTCGTTGTTGCTGTCATGGGCGCTCAACCAATCCATGGCCCGCTGCAAAAGGGGGGCATGCTCATAAAGCAGTCCCCTATCCTCCACGGCGCGCGCATAATTGTAAAAAGCGATAATCAGCCACAAACCTCCGTCAATGGCACAAATACCGCCGACCCCGGAATAATCCGGCTTGCCGTCGTCAATGCGGACATTGGTGGGTATCTGGCCGGTGGGGGTGATGTTGTTAATCAAAGTCAAAAGGGTCCGCCGCTGGCAGGCGCGGATTTCAGGATCCTGAAGGTGATTGGTCAGCACAACCGTCATGGCGCCGTCACGCGCCCAGACGCTGCGGTAATTGACGTCCGTGCCGGTAACTTCGTTTTCATCCAGGGCGCAGGCGGAAAACCCCAGCGGGGTAATGTTTTTGCGCAAAGCCTCGATGGCGCGCCGGTAACCTTCCGACAGCAGCGCGCGGTCCTCCGCGCTCAAGGCCGCTGCGGAAGCATCGCCCAGCATCCGGAAAATGGGATCGGACGCATCCGACCAGGCGGACTCCGGCGACGGCGGCGGCAGTTCGTCCAATATGCCGTAATGTTTGAGGCCGTCCAGCACGCCTTCCGCCATGACCATGGTGGAAACATAACAAGGCAAGGGCGCCAAAGCGGCCAACAATTCCGGCTGGGCATTTTCAAGCACCAGGCCATGGACGCCCGGCAGCAGAAAAGCGCTGGCATCATCACCCGAATCGCCGGCCACCAGAATCTCGGCATGCGGGATGCGCAATGTTTCAGCCAACCATGCCAGCGCCCGGCCTTTGCTGGTCCGTTCCGGCAATACCCGCACCAAGCCGGTATCGGAACAGATGACCGTCACCGCCAAGCCGTTTTTTTCAAACTCGCGTCGCAATTCTTCGCCGGGATCAGCCGGCAACGCGAAAAACTGCCAGGTAGGCTTGTAAGGATGCAGAAAATCCGGTTGACTGCGCGCCAGGCCGGGAAAATCATCGAGAATCCGGTCAATTTTCCCGGAACGCCAGGTAGCGCCAACTATGGCGGCATAACCATCCATTTCGCGTTCCTGCC
The DNA here is from genome assembly GCA_040775225.1 of Kiritimatiellia bacterium. Taxonomy (GTDB): domain Bacteria; phylum Verrucomicrobiota; class Kiritimatiellia; order JAAZAB01; family JAAZAB01; genus JAXGPF01. The sequence continues at coordinate 2,040 of JAXGSX010000352.1, forward strand.
GGACGTCAAAAATGGCAACGCCCAGTCCGCTGACGATATAATCCGCCGGCGGCAGAACATCGCGGTTGACCATGCCGACTACATCCGCCAGGTCGCGGCCGGTATTATATACCAGCAACGGGCGCCGTTCCGGCGGTATCTGCCGCCAGGCGTCGCGGAAACGGCAGGTGGATTCCGGATTGCCGAGCAGCGTCCCGTCCAAGTCCGAATTAAACAAAGAAATTTTATAAGCCATATCAAAAAGATTATGCCCGGCAATACGGCATGATTCAAGTTCAGAATTCCTGATGATAATTTACCGGTAATTTACTTGCCATGCCGGCGTATTCTGGCATATTTACAACCAGGCGCTCCGGTAGCTCAGTTGGACAGAGCGGCGGATTCCTAATCCGCAGGTCGCGGGTTCAATTCCCGCCCGGGGTACCACCATTTTTATTGATCATAACAAGCATTTCACCCTTTATTTATGCGGGTTAACTCAATGTCATTGATTTCCAACATTGCGCCTTTTTGCGTTTTTGTGCGGCTGCTTGATTGTGGGCTTTTCGGGGTTACAAAGCACACAATTTGCCACATACAACAAACTGCGGATCATTGAACAGTTGCTTGATTGTGGGCTTTTAAAATCACAAAGCACACACTACCCGGCCGTAAAGCTGTATAAAATCCTCCCCGCCTGAAGATTTTTTTACTGGTCGCCGGTTCCTTTTTCCTGCTCCTCGTATGCCCGGCGTCCATGCTCACCGCCGGCCGCCTGACCTGGTGTATGGGTGGCCGGGTTCTGTGTTCACCGCCGGCGGCTGGGCATCCTGCTTGCCGGTCTCATGCCTCCGCCTGAATCCCTGGGCGCATATCCACAATCGCCCGGTGCGCCGTCCATCCTCCAGGGCGTGGCATTACCGCCGCGCGCCCGGTTCGTGGCGTGGTGGGCATCCTGGCGCATCCTGGGCGGGGTTTGGCGGTGGATCGCCTTTGCCGTGGAATATCTGCGCCGTCTGCCGCCGGGGCTGGGGCTGGCGTGGGTATGGATCGCCTTGCATGCACCTGGCGGTGCTGGCCGTGATTACGGGATTGACCTGCCGGCGGGCCGGGTGCGGGTGATTCCTGCGTCCATTTCCATCAGAGCAATTTAACCGCATCCTGAACGGTGCGCCCGGACACCCCCACGGCGGCGGCGGCCTGGTCGCGGGATTGTCCTTTGTTTGCTTCAGGCAAATTTGCCTTAAGCAATTTCCCGCCTTGTCCGCCGTGCTGCCTCTCCTTCGCCTTCACTTCAAACATCGGCTTCAACCGGATTGCCAGCGTTGATTTTTGGCTTACCGACAAATGCCGCCGCTTGAGATTCCATGAAACAACGTCGCCCAGCGGGTCGGTGCCGCGATAAGGTTCTCGGATGGCGTTTTTTCCATAAAACAAGCGCTTCCTGTGTGCGTAGCGCAACA
>JAXGSX010000353.1:0-3479 GCA_040775225.1 Kiritimatiellia bacterium
CCTTGACGCCAGAGGAAAAAGCCGGGCAAGTGATGGTGCTGGGGTTCAACGGCACGATTGCGGACCCGGAAACGGAAACATTTGTTGCCAGGTATAATATCGGCGGGCTGCGGATTTCGCCCTACATCCGCAAATTCATCCGCTACCTGCCGGACGGCGCGCCGGGCGTGGAAAACGTTCTCCGGCCGCCGCGGCCCGGCGAAAAACTCTGGAACGACGGCGTCAAGCCGCCCAGTTTCCGCGCGGCAGAATACGCCGGCATGCTCAACGGCCTGCGCCGGTTGGCCATGGAGCGCCGCCACGCCATTCCGCTGCACATGGTGATTGACTACGAAAGCGGCGAAGGCTCGAATTACCTGCCCCCCGGACTGCTGACCTTGCCGGCGCCGATGGGCTTCGGCCGTCTGGGCGACCCGGACCTGATCCGGCGCGCCTTGCGGGCCGCCGGCCGGCAATTGAAGGCCATTGGCGTGGACCAGGTGCATTCCCCCGTGGTTGACGTCAACACCAACCCCCGCACTCCTGAAATCAGCACCCGCTCCTACTCCGCCGACACGGCAGTCGTAATCGAGTCCGCCCGCGCGGCCCTGCAGGGCTTCGCGGAAGCCGGCATCATCGCCACGCTGAAGCACTATCCCGGCCGGGGCGAGTCCGCCAACGACAGCCACCACGGCCTGTCCGCCATCAAGATGGACCGCGCGGAATTTTACCGCCGGCACCTGGCGCCCTATGCCAGATTATGCGCTGAAGGAATCGTCCCGGCCGTCATGCCCGGGCATTCCATTTACCCTATGCTGGATCCCTCGGGCGAGATTTCGACCGTCTCCCGTCCGATCATCACCGGCATCCTGCGAGAGGAATTCGGATTTGACGGCGTGATCACCACCGATTCCATGACCATGGGCGGGTTGATGGCGCGGTATACCGTCGGCGAAGCGGTGGTCAAGGCCATCGAAGCGGGCGTGGATATCGTGCTGCTCAAGGACGACAACTCGCTGCGCTACGAAGCGCATGCCGCGCTGGCCGAAGCAATCCGAAGAGGGCGCATCTCCGAGGAACGCGTCAATCAATCCCTGCGCCGCATCTGGTCGCTCAAGTGGGATTACGGTCTTTTCAACAACGGCGGCCTGGCGCGGGTGGAAGGACTCAACGAGCATCTCTTCCATGAGGATTACCAGGGCGTCGGACGGGAAGCCGCCCGGCGCGCCATCCACCTGCTGCGCGACCGCGCCAAAATCCTGCCGCTGCGGCCGGAACAGCAGATTCTGGTGATCGACCGCCCCTCTTCAAACTCCACGAACGCCAACGACTATTGGAATTATCCCGGCGTTTTCTGGGAGTGCCTGCGGCGGCATTCGGCCAAAGTGACCTACCTGGACTACCAGCCCAAAACCGTCCAGGCGGCCAATGCCTTGATCGAACAGCTTGCCCCCGCGATGGACGTCCTGGTAGTCACGGCCTGGTATGACCGCAACAGCCATGACGATACCCGGCAATTCCTGACCGGTTTGCTGCGGTACGGCAAGCCGGTGGTCATGATCAGCAACAACCCTTACGAAGAACTGGTGGTGCCGAAGGAAATGGACACCGTCGTCGTCGCCTATTCGCTCCTGCGCGGCAGTCTGGAGGCCGCCAGCCATTACCTGTACCACGGCGCGCCGGCCCAGCCCAAATCGGGGAAAAGCAAATGAACGAAACCGCAAAAAAACTCAGCGCGGAACTGGCCGGGGAAAAACAGCGCTCCCTGGCGATTGCCCTGGATTTTGACGGGGTCTGCAAACTGTTCACCGAACACAAGCACCAGATCATGTCCACGGCGCTGTTCCTGCACTTACGGGAATTCCAGCGCGTGCCGTTCGAGGTTTTCCGGGAAGCATACGTATATATAAACTTCCGGTCGGCCGATTACGCCGGCAAGGAGCGGTTTCTCTGCGCCAATGCGCTGGCGGAACACCTGGCCGCCAAGGGTTACCAATGCGCATTGCCCGGCCTGCATGCCGCGGTGCGAACCTTGCGGGAACGGGGCAAAAAAATCAGCGCCGCCAACCTCCAGGAATTCGCCGGCGACCGCGACGTCGCCCGCGCCCTCGACTGGAGCGAAGAAATCAACCAGCGTGTGGCCATGCTGACGGAAATCGGGCTGACGCCCGGAGTGCTCCCGGAAATCCTGGAGCCGTTCCGGGATCGGGCCGATTTTTACATCGTCTCCACGGCCACGGAAGAACCATTGCGCGCTTCGATGGAAAAGGAGAACATCCGCTTTATCCGGCGCTATATCGGCCAGGAGACGGCCACCAAGGCGGAGGCGCTGACGGCGCTGGGCCACAGCGGCTACCAGAACGTGGCGATGTTCGGCGACAGCGTCGAGGATGAACGCGCATCCCATGCCGCGCGCCAGGCGGCTCCCGCCGGGCATTGCCTGGTTTTCATTCCCGTCATTCCCGGTGACGAAGCGCGCTGTTTTGCGGCAGGCCGCCGGGCGCTGACCGCGCTGCTGGAAGGCCGCCCGGCGGATGCCGAAAAGATTTCCGCAACCCTGGCCGGGGAATTTAAGGGCCGCGAAGCCGGCAGCCAAGCCCGGGCCCCGCTTTCCATCCGCGCCTGAGATCCGACGGAGCGCGGCCATCCGGCTCACAGGTAAGGCCCGGACCGAACGTATCCCTGTCCGGAGAGCCAAACGTACCATTTGCCGGAACCCAGTTTATACGCGGCAATATCCGCGCGCCCATCGCCGTCAAAATCACCCGCCGCCGGCAAGGCGCCGGGTTCCGCCAGCGGCAACGGCGGGCTGTAAGCCTCGTACCAGTTGCCGGACAGCCAGATGGTCCAGAAACCAGTCATCGGATCGAACAAGGCGGGATCGGCTTTGCCGTCCCCGTCAAAATCCGCCGCCAGGGAGATGGCGTCCGGGTATGCGCCGACGGTAAATTGCGCCATCTGGGCATAGGCGGTGGCGGACATCCAGAAATACCAGGTATCCGCCAGGTAAACCGCCGGATCCGCCAGGGCGTCGCCGTCAAAATCCGCCGCCACGGCGCTGCCGCCGGCCGCCGCCAGGGCATGTGTTAAAGGCGCATATTGACTGCGCGACAGCCAGGCTTTCCAGACACCGCCGCCATCCATCGCGCAGGGATCCGCGCGGCCATCGCCGTCAAAATCGCCGGCGGCAAAGGTGCGATTGGCGGCATCGCCCAGGACGGGGCCGACCAGCGCATACCCCGCGCCCGATTGCCAGACCTGCCAATAGCCGCCAACGACTATCGCCGGATCGGCCAGACCATCGCCGTCGAAATCCGCCGCCACCGGTGTTGTCCCGCTGCGTCGGCCGGCGGCGGGTTGACTGAAAACGCTGGCGCCGGAAGAGTTGGTGGCCTTGACCCAGTAATAATAAAAGACGCCCGGCGCCGCCGTCCGGTCAATGTAAGCCGTCGTTTCGCCGTCCAGGTTGGCCAGTTTGCCCGCACTGCCGGCATCGGACG
>JAXGSX010000354.1:0-3439 GCA_040775225.1 Kiritimatiellia bacterium
CGTCGAACCAGACTTCAAACAGCTCGCCGTATTCGGTCAACAGTTCCCGCAACTGGTTCTGGTAATACGCGATGTAGGCCGGCCGGCCATATTCCGGGTGATTCCGATCCCAAGGCGAGAGATAAACGCCGAATTTCAGGCCATGGCGCCGGCAGGCATCGGAAATTTCACGAACGATGTCGCCGCGGCCGTTCTTCCAGGGACTGTTTTTCACGGAATGCCCGGTATATCTGGAAGGCCACAGGCAAAAGCCGTCGTGATGCTTGCAGGTCAGGATCAGGCCGGCCAGCCCGCCCGCGGCGGCGGTCTCGGCGATCTGGCCGGCATCGAACTCCGTGGGATTGAACAACGCAGGCGCTTCATCGCCATACCCCCATTCCTTGCCGGTGAAGGTGTTGACGGTAAAATGCACAAAGCCGTATGTTTCCAGGCGATGCCACGCCAACTGGCGGGCGCTGGGCACAGCGCCGCAGGGCGCCGGAAAGGCAGCGTCATGAATGGTTCCCGAGTTGTTTTTGACAGGCATCAGCGTTGCTCCTTTCCCATGCCGGCCGGGCAAACTCTCATCAGGCCGCCGGCAACGGGCCAGAGGATACCGGCCGGCGCGCGGTGCGGACGCTTGGCCCCGGCGGTGAAAAGGCAGAAAAGGGGTCAGAAAAGGGGTCAGCAGAAAAGGGGTCAGTCCTATATTTTAATAATCCACACCGGGCACAATCCTACATTGTGAAACCAGGTGTGCACCCTGTCGAAATTCCATTGATTATTATCACTTCAGGCGCCCCATGTCCATTACGTTCTGCGGGCGGCCGCGCATTGGGGATCATCTCGTGTACTCTCGCGGTTGGCTGCCGGCGGTGTGCAGCAGACGCGCTACGATGACGGTGAGAACGTTCTTCTCCGCCGGGCGGCTCTCGGCAATCAGCAGCGTCACCGCGACGAGCGTATCTTCCGAGATGCGCCGCGCTCCGCCGGCGGCGTACAGCGCGCCATTCTTCTCCAGGAACCACAGGAACAACGCGGCGGCGATGCGCTTGTTGCCGTCCACAAACGGATGGTTCTTGACGAGGAAATATAGCAGGTGCGCGGCCTTTTCTTCGAGACTTGGGTAGGTATCGCGTCCACCAATCGTCTGGAATACCGCGGCGAGCGCGCCGGACAGACTATCGTCCCTTTCCCGCCCGAACAAATTTGAAGCGCCATAGCGGGCGCGGAGGCTGTGCACTGCGCGGCGGGCTTCCTCCGGTGAAATACTTTTGGCCTCGGCTGGCGGCAAGGCCGCCGCTTTCACACGCTGGTGGTCATAGTCATCCAAAAGATCAAGCGCGAAGCTGAACTCGCCAACAACCCGCAGCAGCGCCGCCGCTTCGTCCCCGGCCAGCCCCCGCCGCCGGGACACCTTGGCGATCAGGCGCACAGCCTGATTCAGTTCAATGAGGCGCTGCTCGTTGACCGTATAGCCCTTGAGAATATGTTCGCGCAACACCCGCGTGGCCCAGATGCGGAACTGCGTGCCGCGCTTGGAGTTGACGCGGTAACCGACAGAGAGGATCGCATCGAGATTGAAGTGCTCAACCTGGTAGGTTTTGCCGTCGGAGGCAGTTGTTGCAAAACATGCAACAACTGACTCCCGGTTCAACTCGCCATCGGAGAACACGTTACGCAGGTGACGCGAAATCACGGACTTATCTCGGCCGAACAACACGGCTAACTGGTGCAGACTGATCCACAACGTTTCCCGCTCCAACCGCACGTCCAGCGACACCGTCCCGTCCGGGGCGCGGTACAGGACGATCTCGCCGCCCGGCCCGCCATAGACAGCGGCTGCCTCGCGCACGGCCTGCGCTTTAGGGCGCGCTTTACGTTTCGCCGGCATCGGATTCCTCCGGAAAAGGATTAAGTCCCAATATTTTAATAATTCACGCCGGGCACAATCCTACATTGTGAAACCGGGATGCATCCTGCCGAAATTTCCATTATAATTATCACTTCAGGCGCCCCATGTCCATTACGTTCTACGGGCGGCCGCGCGTGCGGGCACGGGCATCCGCCCGGCAACATTTTTTTTGACATTCGCGCGGGCATGGCCTAGGCTGTCAGGCACTGGAGCATTGCCAATTCATTGCGGGGCCCGCCCATGGCAGCCGATTACCGTTTTACCATCCACGGCACGCGCGGCAGTTTCCCGGTGTGCGGCGCAAAATTCCGCCGACATGGCGGGCATACCACCTGCTTTTCCCTGCGCGCGCCCGGCGGCCGGCTGGTGTTCGACGCCGGCACCGGCATCATCAACGCCGGCCGGGCAGCCGCCGATGACCTGCCGATCGCCGTTTTTTTCACGCATTTGCACCTGGATCACGTCATGGGCCTGCCGGCGTTTGCTCCCCTGTACCGGCCGCAGGCGCGCATAACTTTCCTGGCGGACGGACGGCGCTGCCCGGATTGGCGCGGCGCCGTGAAGCGGTTGGCCGGCCGCCCCTACTGGCCGCTGAATCTCGATCAGTTCGGCGCCCGAATCCGCTGGCGCGACTTGCCGGCATCCGGCCGGCTGACCTTGTACGGCATCCGGATCGCCTGGCTCGCCGTGCGCCACCCCCAGCCCTGCCTGGCTTACCGCCTGGACGCCCCCGGCCGGTCCATCGTGATCGCCACGGACCACGAGCCGGGCGGCGGCGCCGCCGACGCGCCATTCATCCGCTTCTGCCGGGATGCCGACCTGTTGATTTTCGACGCGCAATTCACGCCCCGCGAGTACCCGCGCCACCGCGGCTGGGGCCATGGCGTCTGGAGCCAGGGCGCGCGGCTGGCGCGCGCCGCCGGTGTCCGGGAATTGATCCTGACCCACCATGCCCCCGAACGCGCGGACCGCCGGATTGACGCCATTGCCCGGGCCGCGCGCGCAGCCTTTCCCGGCGTCCGCGCCGCGTTTGACGGGATTTCCTGGCGCTGGCGGGCTTGACATGCGCGGCGGCGTTTGCGATAGTTGGCCTTCATTGCGGAGATGCCGGGGATACGGACTATCATCGCGCCGGGGCGGCGGCTTGGGCGCACAGGAGAAAAAAACATGCAAGCTGACAGCCTGAAATTTCTGCGGGAATTAATGGAACAGCCGTCGCCTTCCGGCTTCGAAGCGCCGGCCCAGAAAGTCATCCGCGCCCGGATGAAAATATTCGCCGATGCCGTCCGCACGGATGTGCACGGCAATGTCTTCGGCGTGTTGAATTCCAAGGCCGCGGTCCGCGTCATGCTGGCCGGCCATGTGGATGAAATCGGCCTGATGATCACGCACATTGACGACAAAGGCTTTATCTATTTTGCCGATGTCGGCGGCTGGGATGCCCCTGTCGCCCTGGGCCAGCGGGTCAGCATCCGCAACCGCCGCGGCGACGTGCGCGGCGTGATCGGCCGCAAGCCCATCCATCAAATTCCGCCGGAAGACCGC
>JAXGSX010000355.1:0-3426 GCA_040775225.1 Kiritimatiellia bacterium
AATCCTTCCGCGCCTGGCGCGCAATTATTTCGGACGGCCGGCGGCGTCCAAGATCGCCGCCGCCGTGTCGGAGACTGTGGATTTGCAGCAGATTTTCAACCGGCAGCGTTCGCAATTCACCTGGCTGAAGCGTGCGGAGCGGATGCAGTGGCAGGCCGATAATGCCGCGCGGGGCGTCCGGGCCATGGATGAGTTATGGGCCGAAATCGTTGCCGACCAGGCGCGGCTCGGGTTGGATGATTTTGCCCTGCGCCGTGTAATCAATTTGCGCGAGCGGTTGCACATGGGGATGTGGACCGCCAGGGCGCGGGCGTGCGACTTGCGCGCCCGCGAACTGGCGGCCGAGCAGCAACGCGCAGAGGCTGAAGCAGCCGCAGCGCAAGGTTTGGATTATTGCCGGCAGGGCGCACTTGATCGCGAAAAACTGTTGCGGGATCGTCCCCCGGACGCAATCCTGGCCAGGAAGGATTCCAGCCGCTGGGCCGGTATGTGGCGGGAGGATATGGCCGACCGCGCGGACTTTGCCTGGCTGGAAGAGCGGCTGAACCGTACGCTGTCGGATTTGCCTTCGCTCAGCGCCCTGGGCGCGTTGCCCAGGCCGGTGCTGGAGGCGCTGGCGCATCATCGCCTGGCGCGGGCCATGTTCGTTCACACCCCCATTGTCATTGATGGGCGACCGGACGAACCAGCCTGGGCCGATGCGGCGCCCTTGGAGACTTTCATGCTGCTGAACAGCGACGCGCCGCAGCCGGCGCGCGCGCATACTCGCCTGAAATTGCTGTTTGACGCAACTAATTTGTATGTGCTGGTCACAGCCTGGACGCCCGGCGATCAGCCGGTGGCGGATGATGATGTGGTGGAATTGTTCCTGGGTATGCCAGGCGGCAATTATGCCCACTGGTTCATCCAGCCGGACGGCCGCCTCCGGCAGCAGTTCAACAAGGTTGAGATGGCCGGTGGCGTACGTTTGGTGGCGCCGGACAATGACTGGCAATGCCCGGGCCTGGCATGCGCTGTGCAGCGCGGTCCCCGAAGCTGGCAGGCGGAGTTGCAGATTCCCGCCGCCGGCTTGGCGGCTGCATACGATGGCCGGGGCTGGCTGATAAATGCCGCCCGCATTTATCCGCTGGGCGGCGGCGAGCACGAGTTAAGTTCCCTGCAGCAACCGCCGGTGGAGGATTTCCATGACCTGGGCAAATTTCCGGCGCTGACTTGGCCCCGGGAGCCTGCGCCGCCGATGACGGCGCAGATGGAAATATCGGAATTCAAGCTGGAGACCATGACCTTGCCCGATGCCGTTGCCTCCGTGGCGTCGTTTCTGGTGCACCTGGATGCCGATCGGGTGCTGCATGGCGTCAAGCTGGAGGCGGAAGCCTACGACCGCCAGGGCCGGCTGCAGACGCGCAAAATCCTGGCGGAGGTTGACCGGATCATGTACCATTGGAAATCGCCCGGGGCCTGCGTGGTGGAATACCGCCAGGTGTATGAGCAGGGCGGCATTCGTCTGCGTCTTACTGCGGACGAGGGGACGGCGGAACGCTGGCTCAAGTTTGGCGGGTGGGAAGGATTGCCGCCGGCGTCCGGAATGTTTGCGCCGGAGGACGCCGGCCGGTCGGGCCTGGCCGATGCTTGCCGTTTTTCAGACCGCTTGCGGGGTGACGCCGGGGTGGACCACAGGATTTTCAACGAACCGGCCGGTACGGTGGAGTTCTGGTTCAAACCGGCGCGGGATTGGAAACCGGTGTTGTCCAAGGGCGAAATTACCGTCGGCGAATACGTTTTTCTGCATTACGGGCCGATTCGGAAGGATAATCCCCGGATCACCAACAATTCGCCGCTGGTTATCCGTTATTCCAGGGCCGGCGGCCGGCTGGATGTCAGCCTGCTGAACGCCGAGCATGCCGGCTGGCAGACGCATGCCCGGCTGAGCGATTGGCCGGCTGATGGCTGGCGGCACGTGGCGGTGGTGTGGAATGCCGCCGCGGCGGAATCCGAGCGCGTGCGGGTATATGTTGACGGGAAAAAACTATCTGGCCCACCGGCGCTTGCGCACCCGGAGCGCCTGACGGCTGCGGTCAATCCGGTTCTGGATACGCGCCATCCCTATGCCGTCCAGGTTGGCGCGTTAAACAGCGGGTGGCGGTCCATGGAAGGCGTCATGCGCAATTTGCGGATTTCGCGGATCGCGCGTTATCGTGCCGACTTTACGCCGCCGGCCGGAGAAATGCAGCTTGACAGGGATACCGCGATCCTGTTTGCTTTCGATAAAAATTTGGAAGGGAAGGGCATGGCGCCCGGCGGTGCGGCATACCGGCTTTCGGCAGTGCCCGGATACGCGGGAAGGTAACCTGTCGAAGCATGGGCATGGGAAGGCATGGTTTGGGATACATTTTGGAGGGCGAACCTCTGGTGAGCCATCTGTAGGAGCGGCGTCGGACTTGAGCCTGTCGCAACGGGTACATGCCGCGATTATCCTCGGCCAACGGGCCGCGTTGGGGAGATGCGTTGATGACATCAGAAATATCGGAAAACACCACTGGCGGCGCAAATTCATTCGTCTTCGATGTCCGCGCCTACGGCGCGCGCGGCGATGGCGCTGCCAACGACACGGCGGCCGTCCAGCGCGCCATTGAGGCCTGCCATGCCGCCGGCGGCGGGCGCGTGTTTCTGGGCGCGGGCATCTTTACCTGCGGCACGCTTTACCTGAAAAGCCGTGTGGAATTGTTTCTGGATGCCGGGGCCACGCTGCTTGGCAGCCCCCGCCGCGCGGATTACAGCACTGATGGCAATGCGCCGTATGACGTCAAGCCCCTCCGGCGCACCACCTCCGCCGCGCATCTGATCTGCGCCTATAACGCCGAAAACATATCAATCCGCGGCCGGGGCGTAATTGACGGCAACGGCCGGGCGTTTTTCGGCCCGCCCAAGGAAGGAACCCTCCTGCGGCGCTTTTCTATACCAGAATGGCGGCCGGGACATACGCTGGCTTTTTGCGAATGCCGCGACGTGCTGGTCGAGGGCGTGCAATTGCTGAATTCCCCGACTTACACGATCTGGCCATTTGGCTGCGAACGCGTCCGTATCCAGGGGGTGACCATCCGTAATCCGCCTGAAACGCCCAATGGCGACGGGATTGACCCCACCGCCTGCCGCGACGTCCTGATCAGCCAGTGTTTGATTGACAGCGCGGATGATTGTATTGCCATCTACAGCGGCCCGGGCAACGGCATGTTCGGAAGCGAGCCGCGCCCTTGTGAAAACGTCATCCTTACCGGCTGCATCCTGCGGTCGGCCTGCAATGCCGTCCGCATCGGTCCGCATGGCGACGGCCCGATCCGCGATTGCCTGCTGAGCGACTTGATCATGGATGCCCGCGTCGGACTCAGTCTGCATGTTTATGCCGCCATGCCCCAGGGATTGAAAGAC
>JAXGSX010000356.1:0-3410 GCA_040775225.1 Kiritimatiellia bacterium
AGTCTGCCAACTTTACTGCTTACAGGTAACTGCCAAGCGGCGGAAGCAATTACAGGCGGGAAGGGTTGGCCCTGCTTGGGATGTGGTAAAGCCCACGTAGCTCAGTTGGCAGAGCACATCCTTGGTAAGGATGAGGTCAACGGTTCAATCCCGTTCGTGGGCTCCATTTCAAGGTTGTAGCAACAGGCTGTAATAGTCGGGCAAATCGAAGGAGAGGCATCATGGCTAAGGAAAAATTTGAACGGACGAAACCGCATGTGAACGTAGGGACGATCGGCCACGTGGACCACGGCAAGACCACGCTCACGGCCGCGATCACCAAGGTGCAGTCCTTGAAAGGATTCAGCGAGTACGTTTCCTACGACCAGGTGGCCAAGGCTTCCGAATCCCAGGGGCGCCGCGATCCGAGCAAGATTCTGACCATTGCCACTTCCCATGTGGAATACGGCACGGCCAACCGCCATTACGCCCACGTGGACTGCCCGGGCCACGCCGATTACGTGAAAAACATGATCACCGGCGCCGCCCAGATGGACGGCGCGATTCTGGTGGTCAGCGCTTCCGACGGGCCGATGCCGCAAACGCGCGAGCACATTCTGCTGGCCCGCCAGGTGGGCGTGCCCGCGATCGTGGTGTTCCTGAACAAGGTGGACACTGTGGACGATCCCGAACTGCTGGACCTGGTGGAACTGGAAATCCGCGATCTGCTCAACAGCTACCAGTTCCCCGGCGATAAAATCCCGATCATCCGCGGCAGCGCCTTGAAGGCGGCCTCGGTGGATTCTCCCGACGCCCCGGAAGCCAAGTGCATCCAGGAGTTGATGGATGCGCTGGACTCCTACATCCAGGAGCCGGTGCGCGTGCTGGATCAGGCTTTCCTGATGCCGATCGAAGACGTGTTCTCCATTGAAGGCCGCGGCACGGTGGTGACCGGCCGCGTGGAGCGCGGTCTGATCAAGGTCAGCGAGGAAGTGGAAATCGTCGGGTTGCGCGAAACGCAGAAGACCGTTGTCACGGGCGTGGAAATGTTCCGCAAGCTGTTGGATCAGGGCCAGGCCGGCGACAATATCGGCTGTTTGCTGCGCAGCATCAAGAAAGAGGACGTGGAGCGCGGGCAGGTGCTGGCCAAGCCCGGCAGCAACACGCCGCACACGCATTTCACGGGCCAGTTGTACGTGCTGAGCAAGGAAGAAGGCGGGCGGCATACGGCCTTCTTCAAGGGGTACCGGCCGCAGTTTTACTTCCGCACGACGGATGTGACCGGTGAAATCACTTTGCCGGAAGGCGTCGAAATGGTGATGCCCGGCGATAACGTTGGGGTGGAAGTCAAGTTGATCGCGCCGATCGCCATGGAAAAAGGCGTACGCTTCGCCATCCGCGAAGGCGGCCGCACCGTGGGCGCCGGCCAGGTGACGGAAGTCATCAAGTAAGGCTGCCCCGGACAGGCATAAGACTGGATTTTAAAGGGGATGGTGAGCCATGGCGCGGGAATTAATCACGCTGGCGTGCACGGAATGCAAGCGCCGTAATTATATGTCCACCAAGGACAAGCGGCGGACGCCGGACCGTCTGGAGTTGAAGAAATATTGCCGTTTTGACCGCAAACGGACATTGCACCGCGAGACCCGTTGAGTTTGCAGGTGTTTTGAAGGCCAGTAGCTCAATTGGCAGAGTACCGGTCTCCAAAACCGGGTGTTGGGGGTTCAAGTCCCTCCTGGCCTGCCATTGGCTGTAATTTATCCCGGGGCGGGGATGAGGTGAGATGAGCAAATTGCGCGAATTGATCATGCGGATGGCATCGTTTTTCAGCGATGTTGCGGCGGAATTGCGCAAGTCAACCTGGCCGACGCGGCCGGAGTTGCTGGATTCGACACTGGTGGTAATTTTATCCGTGATTGCTTTGGCGGTCTTTGTCGGAATAAGCGACCTGGTGCTGATGAAGTTCCTGGAACTGATTTTGTGATTTGACGGCGGACGCTGGAGTAAATCATGGAAAAGCAGTGGTTTGTGGTGCATACGCTGACCGGCAAGGAGACGCGCGTCAAGGAGAGCATGGAGCGCCGGGCGGCCACCGAGGAGATGGGCGACCTGGTGGGGGAAATTTCCATTCCTTCGGAAAAAGTTTCCGAGGTGAAAAAAGGTCGTAAAACCACGGTCACGAGGATGTTTTATCCGGGATACGTGTTGGCGCAGATTGCATTGTATAAACCCGATGGCGGCCTGAACGAGCGGGCGTGGTATTTCGTGCGCGACACGCCCGGGGTGATCGGTTTCGCCGGCGGCGAAAAGCCGGCGCCGTTGCGGCCCCAGGAAGTGGAAGCGATTCTGCACCAGATTGAAGACAAGCAGGAAAAGGTCAAGCCCAAGGTTGATTTTGCCGTCGGTGAAACCGTCAAGATCAACGATGGTCCGTTTCTCAATTTCAGCGGCGTTATCGGCGATGTGGATCCGGAGCGCGGGAAATTGCGGGTATCCGTGGCGATTTTCGGGCGCACGGCGCCGGTGGAACTGGAATATTGGCAGGTGGAACGGGTTTGAAAATTTGAGATTTCAAATTTGAAATATTGGATCCGGGGTTTCGAGGGATGTTATGGCGAAAAAAGTGGCAGCAATGATCAAGTTGCAGATTCCGGCCGGTCAGGCGAATCCGGCGCCGCCGGTCGGCCCGGCGCTGGGGCAGCAGGGCGTGAACATCATGGCGTTTTGCAAGGAATTCAACGCCGCGACCCAGGGCCAGGCCGGCATGATCGTGCCGGTAGTGATCACGGTTTACAGCGACAAGTCCTTCACCTTCATAACCAAGAGCCCGCCGGCCGCCTCCCTGATCAAGCGCGCGGTGGGGCTGGCCAAGGGGTCGGGCATGCCCAACCGCGACAAGGTGGGCAAAGTGACGCGCGCCCAGATCGCGGAAATCGTCAAAACCAAACAGCAGGATTTGAACGCGCTGGACCCGGCGCGGGCGGCCCGCATGATTGAAGGCACGGCGCGCAGCATGGGTGTGGAGGTGGTGGATTAACATGGCTAAGCATGGCAAACGCTATCGCGGTAACGCCGCCAAGGTCGCGGCGGGCAAGGTTTACACACTGGAAGAGGCGGTGGATTTCATCCAGGCCAATCCCGGAGCCAAGTTTGATGAAACTTTGGAGCTGGCTTTCCGTCTGGGAATTGATTTCAAGAAGTCGGAACAAATGGTGCGCGGCACGGTGACCCTGCCTCACGGCACGGGCAAGAAAGTCCGCGTGCTGGTTTTTGCCAACGGCCCGGCGGCGGATGCGGCCCGCGCCGCCGGCGCGGATGCCGTGGGTTTCGAGGATATGGTCGCCAAAGTTCAGGGCGGCTGGGTGGATTTTGATGTGGCGATTTCCACGGTGGACGCCATGAAGGAAGTGCGCAAGCTGGGCAAATTTCTC